>NZ_CP019288.1:2439747-2745871 GCF_009901525.1 Kordia antarctica | reverse complement strand
GGTGCGCGAAAGTTTATCTTTTCTGCGAAAGAAAAAATTCCGTATTGCTTCTCAAAGTGAGGAAATTCTACAAAAGCAAAAAACCTACCAAAAACCGATGGAAGAAACGTCGGAAATTCAACGACTCATTGAACAACTTCCGATGGAATTTAAACTCGTTTTCAACCTATATGCAATAGAAGGATACACACACAAAGAAATAGCAGCGTTGCTAAAAATACCAGAAGCAACCTCCAAAACACGTTTATTCAGAGCGCGCACAATTTTAAAAGACCAATTACAAACCACAAAACAATCCAATGGAAGACTTTGATTACATAGATGCGCTTGCCCAAAGCGAGCTTTCAAATCGTACAGCAGTTCCTTCAGCGGATGGTTGGAATATTATTCAGCAAAAAATGAAGCGTGCAAAACGGAAAAAATTTCTCGTATTCTTTTTGCTATTTGCGTTGATATGTTCGTTTGGAATCTATCAAGCAATCAATTTTAACTCTGAAATAGATAGCAATTCAGTAACGAATAAAAATTTGGAGCAATTCAAATCTGGAAACAATAACAATTCAAACCAACATAAAAATACGGACTCAAATTCGAGTTCACTTTCAGATTCACTTTCAACTTCAACTTCAACTTCGATTTCGGATAAAGATGCCAGTCAAGCTGGAACAAACACTGCAGGAACACAAACTACCACACAAAAAAATCAGTATCAAACTGCTAAAAATACAAACACAACTTCAATTTCGAGTTCAATTTCATTTTCAAACACAACCTTAGAAAACACAGAAGAAGAATTTCTTTTAGAAGCCGCTGGAGTAAAATTAACTCCTTGGGAATTAATAACACCTGAAACACTCAAAAGGAAACGTAAAAAACGATCTAAAAAAGCCAAAGCAGAAAAAGTCTATGAAAACTTAGATTTAATGATAGGACTCAACGGATTTTTTAAGCCAAACGATTACGAATTCTTCAAATCGTATGTAATTGAAGTATCGTACACGGAAGAAAAAAAGTTAAAAAACAACTATTATCTCAACTATGGAGCTTCCGTTCAATTTCGGAATTTACGCTTCAAAAACGATGCTGGCAGTTTCAATAGAGGTGAATTGAGTCTAAATTTGCTCACAAGTTTAGAAAAAAGGTTTGGAAATTACGGAGTAGAAGCTGGCGCATATATTGGGTATGAGTTTTACGCTCCAAACAATAAAATTTTTGACAGCAAAATAGCGAACTTTTTTGAACGAAAAATTAATTACGGATTAGCCACTACATTGAACTACAAGAAAATTGGACTCGTTTTTAAATATGAATTTTCTCCGTATATAAACTACCTCGGAAATAAGAGGTTTGGAGGATTTACAATTGGTGTAAAATATGATTTCTAAACCCTTAAAAAGTGATTCATTCTAAGTGTGCAAAAAGTATAAACACAAAAAAAATGTGTCAATAATTAAAAATCTATATACTTTTGTACTCTGAAAAAATCATATATGGCAAAGAATCTGGTAATTGTTGAGTCACCTGCAAAAGCAAAAACGATTGAGAAATTTCTTGGGAAAGATTTCAAAGTAGAATCGAGTTTTGGACATATTGCTGACTTACCTTCCAAAGAATTAGGTGTAAATGTTGATGGCGATTTTGAGCCAGAATATGTAGTCTCTGATGATAAAAAAGCAGTTGTAAAAAAACTGAAAGACTTAGCGAAGAAAGCAGAAATGGTTTGGCTCGCTAGTGATGAAGATCGAGAAGGAGAAGCAATTGCATGGCATTTATCGGAAACATTAAAGCTTACGCCAGAACGTACAAAGCGAATTGTATTTCACGAAATTACCAAAACTGCCATTCTAAAAGCAATCGAAAATCCAAGAGATATTGATTATAACTTAGTAAATGCACAACAAGCCCGAAGAATCTTAGACAGATTAGTAGGTTATGAATTGTCGCCAGTACTCTGGAGAAAAGTAAAAGGCGGATTATCTGCAGGAAGAGTACAATCGGTTTCGGTTCGTTTAATTGTAGAGCGCGAACGTAGTATTCAAGAATTCAATCCGCAAGCAACTTTCAAAGTAGCTGCCGAATTCCTAAACTCAGAAGGAAAAAAATTCAAAGCCAGACTCAATAAAACATTTCCAACACACAAAGCAGCAAAAGATTTCTTAGCTAAAAATGTTGGCGCCAACTTCAAAATTGCCAATTTAGAAACAAAACCAGCAAAAAAATCGCCAGCAGCGCCATTTACCACATCAACCTTACAACAAGAAGCATCGCGAAAGCTATATTTCTCTGTAAGTAAAACAATGACCTTGGCACAGCGTTTATATGAAGCTGGGTATATAACATACATGAGAACGGATAGTGTAAACTTGTCTAACGATGCAAAAAGCGCAGCGGAAGCAGAAATCACTCGTGCTTATGGAAAAGAATACAGCAAGCCAAGAAACTATAAAAGTAAATCAAAAGGCGCACAAGAAGCGCACGAGGCAATCAGACCTACCATTATGGAAAACCATTCGGTACAAGCTGAATACGATCAAGTTCGTTTATATGAACTCATCTGGAAACGTACTGTAGCTTCTCAAATGAGCGATGCGCAATTAGAACGTACCAACGCAAAAATTGAAGCAGATACACATGGCGAACGTTTTACTGCAAACGGTGAAGTATTAAAATTTGAAGGTTTCCTAAAAGTATATCTTGAAGGAAAAGATGATGACGAAGAAGAGCAAGACGGAATGTTGCCAACGTTAAAAGTTGGTGAGCAACTTGCCAATGAATACATTTCGGCGACACAACGTTACACACAAGCGCCATACAGATTTACGGAAGCATCTTTAGTAAAGCAACTAGAAGAACTAGGAATTGGAAGACCGTCAACATACGCGCCAACCATTTCTACGATTCAAAACAGAGGGTATGTTGACAAAGGAACTGTTGATGGAGTAGAAAGAAAATACGAGCAACTAACATTAGAAGGTGATAAAATCATTGAAAAAGAACTCACGGAGAAAGTAGGTTCAGACAAAGGAAAGTTAGTGCCAACGGATATTGGAATGATTGTAAATGATTTCTTGGTGAAAAATTTCGCTTCGATATTAGATTACAACTTTACTGCAAAAGTAGAGCAAGACTTTGATAATATTGCGGAAGGAAAAGAAGAATGGAAAGTGATGATGAAAAACTTCTATAATGACTTTCATCCAAAAGTAGAAGACGTAAAAGAAAATGCAGAACGTGAATCAGGTGAACGAATTTTAGGAAAAGATCCTGAAAGCGGAAAACAAGTAAGTGTGCGTTTGGGTAAATTTGGACCGATGGTTCAAGTTGGAACCGTTGACGATGAAGACAAGCCTAAATTTGCAAGTCTGAGTCCAGATCAACAACTAAACACCATCACTTTTGAAGAGGCAATGGATTTATTTCAGTTGCCAAAAGCACTTGGAGAATACAAAGGCGAAACTGTTGAGGTAAACAATGGACGTTTTGGTCCGTATGTGAAATTGGGTAAAAAATTTATTTCTCTTGATAAAGGAGAAGATCCTTTAAGTGTGGAAATGGACAGAGCTTTAGAGTTAATTAAAGCACGTGAACTAGCAGATGCGCCAATTGCTCAATATGATACTCATGACGTAACCAAAGGAGTTGGGCGTTTTGGTCCTTTCCTAAAATGGAATGGAATTTTCATTAATGTGAATAAAAAATATGACTTTGATAATCTTTCGCAAGAAGATATTGAGCAATTAATAGAAGAGAAGAAGCAAAAAGAAATAGACAAAGTCATTCATAATTGGGAAGAAGAAGGAATCCGCGTTGAAAAAGCACGTTGGGGAAGAAGCAATGTTCTTAAAGGAAAAATAAAAATAGAACTTCCAAAAACGGTTGATGCTTCAAAACTGACGTTGGAAGAAGTTCAGAAGATGATTGAAGAGAAAACTCCTAAGAAAAAAGCAAAAGCGAAACCAAAGGCAAAAGCGAAAGCGAAACCAAAAGCGAAAAAATAATGGAGTTTGAATTTTTATCGCCTGTCAATGATGTATTGATGGCTCATAATGAATTACTATCCCAACAGGCATTAGGAAATCAAATAGACATTCACACATCTAAAAATGGAATTCCTGAACATGTGATGACTGCAAAATTTGCAATCATTGCTGTATTGGAAAATCGTAGCGATATCAATTATTTGGGCGAAAAACTCAATCTATTAGAAATTAGAAAAGCATTATACAGTCTATTTCCAGGAAACTGGCAGCATAAAACTGTAGATCTTGGAAATTTACACAAAGGAGCATCGGTAGAAGATACATATGCGGCTTTAAAGGCGATTATGGAGCCGTTACTCAAAAATAATATCATTCCTATCATTATTGGCGGAAGTCAAGACTTAATGTACGCAATGTACAGAGCGTATGACAAGTTGGAGCAAATGGTAAACGTCGTAAATGTTGACAGTAAATTCGATTTCGGAGTTGTCAACCATGCGGTAAGTAATCATTCGTACATGGGAAAAATTATCATGGAAGCACCGCACAATCTGTTTAATTACAGTAACATTGGTTATCAAACCTATTTCAATTCGCAAGAAGAAATAGATTTAATGCGAAAATTATTTTTTGATACCTATCGTTTAGGAAAAGTATCAAACGACATTAGTATTGTTGAACCAATTACGCGTGATGCTGATATTGTTGGAATTGATTTATCAGCTGTAAAAGCATCTGAAGTAAGCGGAAATCAAAACACATCGCCCAACGGATTAGATGGGAAAGAAATCTGTGCTATCAGTCGGTATGCGGGAATTAGCGACAAAGTATCTTCCTTTGGAATCTTTGAATATAAAAATTCAAAAGATGAAGAAATTACTGCGATGTTAGTGGCGCAAATGATTTGGTATTTTATGGAAGGTGTAAATTATCGTGTTAATGATTATCCATTTGCATCAAAAGATGATTATTTGAAGTATATTGTGCCCAGTGATGTAGAAGAGATGATTTTTTACAAAAGTAACAAGACGGAAAGATGGTGGATAGAAATACCATTTATTTCAAGTTTGAATAATAAATTAAAAAGACATACGTTATTACCTTGCACACACCAAGATTATTTGAATGCTTGCAATCAAATTATCCCTGAAAGATGGTGGATGGCGTATAAAAAAAGTATTAATTAAAGAAGCGTGTTAAGAAAACCTTAAAATTATATTTAAAAAAAGCAATTCTAAACTATTAGTTTTTAGAACAAAAAATTGTTTTTTTAAAAATAAATAGATAGGTTTACGCCCTTAAAATCTATAAAAAACGTATTAACCTCAATAATTCCGTATGAAAAAGATTGTTGTATTAGCAGCCGTTTTAGCATTTCTTTATAGCTGTGGCTCTAAAGATCGAGGTGAGCTAGTCGGTGTCAAAGGTAAAAAATGGCATCCTGAAAAGCCTTATGGTATGACGCTAGTTCCAGGCGGATCCTTCATCATGGGTAAATCCGATGATGACATTGCTCAGACCAAAAACGCACCTACTAAAACCGTTACAGTACCTTCGTTTTACATGGACGAAACTGAAATCACTAATAGTGAATACAGAGAATTTGTGTATTGGGTAAGAGATTCCATTATCAGAACAAAATTAGCTATTCTAGCTGATGAAGAAGGGAAAACAGATCCTGCTGACGATGGTATTGCAAAATTTGCATTCAAAGATGTAGATACTGCAAATCAAACACAGTGGCAAAAATATAATCTTGATAACTATGTAGGTCTTGGAGTTACAGGTTATGAAGGTAGACGACTAAATCTCGATGAAGAGTTGATTTGGGACATGTCTGAAATTCCAGATGAGTTCTATGCTGAGGTAATGGATTCTATGTTAATTCCAGAAGCAGAATCATACAATGGACAGCGTACAATTAACTGGACAAAGGTAAGATTCCAGTATACATGGATGGATATTGAGAGTGCAGCTAAAAACAAAGGTTTAAAGCGTACGGAATTCATCAAAAGAGAAAATCTAGAAATCTATCCTGATACAACTGTTTGGATTAGAGACTTCGAATACTCGTACAACGAGCCAATGCATAATGACTACTTTTGGCATGATGCATACAATGACTATCCTGTAGTTGGTGTAACTTGGAAACAAGCAAAAGCTTTCTGTGAATGGAGAACATTAAAAAAGAATATCTACAGACGTGAAAGAAAACGTCATCAAGTAAATAGGTTCAGATTGCCTTCAGAAGCAGAATGGGAATATGCCGCTAGAGGTGGACTCGAAGGAGCTACATATCCTTGGGGTGGACCTTACACAATGAATGACAGAGGATGTTTCTTGGCGAACTTTAAGCCATTAAGAGGAAACTATGCAGCAGATCAAGCTTTATATACCGTAGAAGTTGATGCGTACGAACCAAATGATTTTAACCTATACAATATGGCTGGTAACGTAGCAGAATGGACAGCATCGTCTTACGATCCTAGTTCATACGAATACATGTCTACAATGAGTCCAAACGTAAATGATACACTAAACGCTCGTAAAGTAATTCGCGGTGGATCATGGAAAGATGTTGAGTACTTCTTACAAGTAAGTACAAGAGATTTTGAATACAGAGATTCCGCAAGAAGTTATATCGGATTTAGAACTGTACAAAGCTACATGGGAACTGATGTAGTTGGAGCAGGAAAAAGATAGTAAAAACTAAAAATACTAAAATTTAAACCACGGTTATCCCAATACTTAAACTTTATTAACTAAACACTAAACTAAAAATTAGATTATTATGGCAAAGAATGGCAAGATCACGCTGACGAACATGGTATATGGACTTGGAGCAGCAATTGTAATTGTAGGAGCATTATTTAAAATTCAACACTGGCCTTATGGAAGTGAAATTTTGACCGTAGGAATGATTGTAGAAGCACTCGTATTTACTTATTCTGCCTTTGAAAGGCAAACAAACGAATTAGACTGGTCATTAGTATATCCTGAATTATCAGGAGGTTCTATGAAAGCAAAAGCTAAAAAAGATGCAGAAGCTACTGATGCAGAAGGAATATTATCAAAGAAATTAGATAACTTATTAAAAGATGCTAAAATAGACAGCGAATTAATGGCTAGCCTAGGAACTAGCATTCGTAACTTTGAAGGAGCTGCAAAAAGTATCTCTCCAACAGTTGATGCAATTTCTTCTACTAAGAAATACAGCCAAGAAATGTCTTTAGCTGCTGCACAAATGGAATCTTTAAACAGTCTTTATAAAGTGCAAATGGAAAGCGCTAGTCGTCAAACGGTGATTAATGAAGAAGCTGCTGAAAATGCTACAAAATTAAAAGATCAAATGCAGTCTTTAGCATCAAACCTATCATCATTAAATGGTGTGTATGGTGGAATGTTATCTGCAATGAACAAAAACTAATTAGGATTATAATTTAATTCAACAAAACAAATTAACCAAAAAAACTAATTAGAAATGGCAGGAGGAAAATTATCTGCAAGGCAGAAAATGATTAACTTGATGTATTTAGTTTTCATCGCAATGATGGCAATGAATATGTCAAAAGAAGTACTTTCAGCTTTCGGATTAATGGAAGCAAAGTTTGCGGATGCAAATGAGGCAACCATTGATAGAAATGATAGATTATTATTAGAGCTGAAAACAAAAGCAGCAGAAAATCCAAAGGAATTTAAATCGCCTGCGGCAAAAGCGCAACAAGTAAAGATCGCTTCTGATAACTTATATGCATACCTTGAAACTTTAAAAGTAGAACTTTTAAGAGAAGGTGGATATGAAGTTGACGAAACTGGAAAACTTCCTTTTGAAGAAATGGATAAAACTGATATTTTAGACGAAGCTTGGTTTACAGGTGACAGATTGACTACAACAGGTCAAGAAGTGATGGCTAAAATTGAAGAATACAAAGTTAAAATTCAAACGATTCTTGCTACTGATGAAAGTTATAGAGGTAGAGCGGAAGCTTTTGAAAAAACATTCAGTACTGATAAAGTAGAAAATAACGATGGTAAAGAAATTGATTGGTTAGCATATAACTATCAAGGTTTTCCAGCAATCGCATCATATACGAAATTAACGGCAATGCAAAATGACATTAAAGTTAATGAGGCAAACATGTTCAGTCTATTCTTAGGAAATATTGTAACTGATGCTACAACATTAAACAATTATCAAGCAATTATATTAGCTGATAAGTCTGCTTTCTTTGCGGGAGAAAAATTCCAAGGAAAAGTAGTAATCGGTAAATATGCAAACGTTCCACCAACAAAATTAGTTGTACAAGGAAGCGAAATCAACTTATCTGAATCTATTGACGAAAGTGGAGCAGCAACGCTAGATTTTAATGTTGGAAATGTAGGTGAGCACGAAATCAAAGGTGAGTTTACATTTATTGAAAACAACAAAGAACTAAAAATTCCTATTACTGGTAATTATGTAGTAGTTCCAAAACCTAATTCAGCAACAATTTCTGCTGATAAAATGAACGTTGTTTATCGTGGAGTTGATAATCCAATGACAATATCATTTGCAGGTGTTTCTGATAACAAAGTAACTGCAAATGCTGCAGGATTAACAAAAATGTCAGGTAGTGGAAAATATAACATGAAGCCTCAATCAGGAACAAGTGTTACCATCAATGTGACTGCAAAATTAGACGACGGTTCTAGTACTGGTGATAAAGCTACATTTAGAATTAAAGAAATTCCTGCACCAACAGGATATTTCAGAGGAGTTGCAGGATCCACTAAAATGAGTAAATCTGGTGTTGCGAAAGGAACAGTACAAGCGAAATTAGATGATTTTGATTTTGATTTACCATTGAGAGTTACACAATTTGACTTCAAAGTGCCAGGACAACCAACAATTACGGTGAATGGTAGTAAGTTAGATTCAAGAGCTCAAAATGCTTTAAACAGAGCAAAAAGAGGCCAAACAGTACAAATCCTTAACATTAAGGCTAAAAGTAGTGGGCCGCTTATTAAAAGAGTAGCACCGGTAATTATTGAAATTACAAACTAAAAATTATTAAAACATTTGTTATGAATTGGAAAGGTTTATTTACAGCAGCATTTGCGTTCCTAATCACAGGAACAATACTTGGGCAAGCAAATTTATTGAATGCTAAAGATCCTGTAGAAATAGGAAAAAAAACGCAAGCGCAAAAAGATGCAGATAACGATGGTCCATTACCTTACGGATATGTAGACGATAGAGATATTCTTTGGTCAGCTACTACATGGGAAATCATTGACCTTGATGAAAGAGTAAATTTCCCTTTGTACTATCCAATAGATACAATTGGTATGCGTGCTGACAGACGTTCTTTATACGATATACTTCTAAAAAATGTTAAAAACAAAAACATTGCAAAAGTATACGCAGACGGAAACTTTACAGAAGTTCGTACGTATGAAAACATCAAAAATAGTTTACGTAAAATAGATACCTTAGATGCTGGTTTCGATCAATTAAACAGAGGAGAAAAACTCTCTGATGAATACATTGAAGTAAGAGACTTAACATCTGCCGATATTGAAGAATACCACGTAAAAGGAGTTTGGTATTTTGACAAACGTCAAGGAGAATTAAAATATAGATTGCTAGCCATTGCTCCAGTAGCACCAGATGTGCAATTTATAGATCAAGATGGTCAACAAGATTTAATTGAACTATTTTGGGTATTCTATCCAGACGTTCGTGAAATATTACACAGCGCCAAAGCATTCAACGATCGAAATGCAGCGAAACCTTTATCGTACGATCACTTGTTAAACGCCAGACGTTTTAATGGATTGATCTACAAAGAAGAAAACGTACAAGGAGATCGACGCGTAAGAGAATATGTAAGAGAAAATTCACTCATGCAGTTATTAGAATCTGAACGAATCAAAGAAAAGATCAGAGGAAAAGAACAAGACATGTGGAATTACTAAAATTCATAACATAACAATACAAAAAACGCTCACTATTCAGTGGGCGTTTTTTCGTTTAGTGAAAGTTGTACTATAGGTTCTCTGAAAGTATAAATTTCGTCAAACTGAACTTGATTCAGTTTCGCATAATCCTTGGAAATTAGAAAAATAAAATTCTGAATTACTATTGATTTAATTTCAATACATGTTTAAAATTGTAAGTTGAATTAACTTTTCTAACAATAACATCTTAAAATCAAACAGAAGGAATTCATTTTTTTTCACTTCAAAACTTGTCTTAAGATCAATACCTTTTATTTTTGCACTTATGGTAGATTATATAATTGTCGGATTAGGTTTAGCTGGAATTGCTTTCTGCGAAGAATTAGAAGCGGATGGAAAAACGTTTATTGTATATGAAGACAACTCTCAACAATCGTCTACGGTTGCTGGCGGATTGTACAATCCAGTCATTCTAAAACGATTTACACTAACTTGGAATGCTGATGAACAACTAGCAATTGCGTTGCCTTTTTACAATGCCTTAGAACAAAAACTAGGCGTAAAATTTGATGAAAAGCTAGCAGTCATGCGACGATTTACTGCCGTAGAAGAACAAAATATGTGGTTTGAAGCTTCCGACAAGCCAAAACTCTCAAAATACTTAGACACAAAGCTGGTCGTAAACACGAATAAATCTCTAAATGCACCTTTCTCTCTTGGAAGAGTAAAAAAAACAGGCAGAATCAACACAAAAAAATTACTCAAAGCATATCGCGAATATTTAGAAAGTGAAAATGTGTTACGGAAAGAGCGTTTTCAATATATCGATCTAATTATGGATGAAAATTCGGTTCGCTATCAAAACATAAAAGCCAAGAAAATTATTTTTTGCGAAGGTTTTGGAGTCAACCTCAATCCATATTTCAGTTACTTGCCACTAAAAGGATCTAAAGGCGAATTACTCATGATAAAAGCGCCAAATCTGAATTTAGACTATGTATCCAAATCATCCGTTTTCTTAATTCCACAAGGAAATGATATTTACAGTGTTGGCGCAACGTACGATTGGAAAGACAAAACACATGCAATTACGGAAGAAGCAAAAGCGGAATTGGTAGAAAAACTATCAAAACTCATCAATTGCGATTATGAAATTATAGATCAAGTTGCAGGAATTCGTCCAACAGTTGTAGATAGAAGACCTTTAGTTGGAATTCATCCAAATCATTCGCAAATAGCTATTTTAAACGGTTTAGGAACGCGTGGCGTCATGATTGGTCCAACGGTTGCAAAACAACTCTATAACCATCTAACGCATCAAGCAGCATTGCCAACCGAAATTGACATCAAACGCTTTGAACATATGCAACCTAAAGTTTCAAATAATAAGATCAATTAATCTAAATTTGACATAGAAATAACTCGTAACGGATTCTTTTCCGCAGTGTAGCAGACATTTTTCGTTAAGAATTTTCGAATCCTTGGAAATCGAAGATTCATGAACTCCTTAATATAAAATAGAAAACCGTGAACTAAAAAATTTAGAAAAATTCATGCGGTTTTAGTTTTTTTCAAAAAGAAAAACTAAAAATACCTCTGGAAAAGCGCACTTTCTTTTGTTGACGCCTGTGCTGAACTTGATTCAGTATTCTTTGTGCGAGCAAAGAAAAGAAAATAAAAAACTAATAATGAGATATTTAATTCGAAATTTACTTGAAGAGATCTGAATATTTTTTTTGAAGCTGTATCGAACTCGCGTTAACTAATCACGCTTCTCATCCAAATTCTTGTCGTAAGACATAAAAAGATTAATCCAAATATTTCGTGACAACCGCATAATTATAGGCATAAAGAAAATCAGTGTTCCCATAATTGCGAAAAAAGAAGTCAATAAAGTAGTGCCAAAAAGATATCGAGAAACAAAAAATGCTGCAAAAGCAAACCCAATTCCAACACCATAACTCACATACATAGCGCCATAAAAAAAAGAAGGTTCAATCTTATAACGAGTTCCACAATGCGAACATTTTTCATGCATTTTCAAAATATAGGCAAGCTTATAAGGGTTTTTTACCTCATACATGCGTTCATTATGACATTTTGGACAAGTTCCCGTTAAAATACTATATAATTTCGATCCTTTTTTTAACATTTGCAAAAATAAATTAAATATCAAGTTTTACTAAATACAAAAGTAAGGCTTCCATTCTATAAAAACTGTAACTTTTGTCATGCACATGATTAATATTCATAACATTGCCGTTGCTTTTGGCGGAACATACTTATTCAAAGACATTGCTTTCCGTTTAAATGCTGGCGACAGCGTTGGACTAATTGGGAAAAATGGCGCAGGGAAATCTACGCTTCTAAAAATTCTTGCCAAAGAAAACGAACCCGATGAAGGTGTAATTTCGACAGATAAAGATGTTGAAATTGGTTTCTTAAAACAAGATATTGAATTTACGCAAGGACGTACTGTTTTGGATGAAAGCTATGAAGCTTTTGAGGAAATTCGTGAAATAGAACTCAAGATCGATCATACAAATCATCAACTTTCTGAACGAACCGATTATGACACCGAATCGTATAATCAGCTCATTATAGATTTAAGCGAAAATACAACGCGTTATGAAATCTTAGGCGGATATAATTACAAAGGTGATACAGAAAGAGTTTTGCAAGGATTAGGTTTCAAACGAGAAGATTTTGACAAAAAAACAGATACATTTTCGGGTGGTTGGCGGATGCGAATTGAGTTGGCAAAACTTTTACTTCAAAAAAACGATGTCTTACTTTTAGATGAGCCAACAAACCATTTAGACATAGAATCTATCATTTGGTTGGAACAGTTCTTAAAAACGTTTCCTGGCGTAGTCATTATTGTTTCGCACGATAAAATGTTTCTAGATAACGTTACGAATAGAACGATTGAAATTTCCTTGGGAAGAATCTACGATTACAACAAACCCTATTCAAAATATTTAATATTACGTGAAGAACTTCGCGAGCAGCAATTAGCGACTCAAAAAAATCAAGAAAAGCACATTCAACATACGGAAAAGTTAATTGAAAAATTTAGAGCCAAAGCTTCCAAAGCTACGATGGCGCAATCGCTTATCAAAAAACTAGAAAAAATAGATCGTATTGAAGTTGATGGAGATGACAATGCTGTGATGTCGATTCAGTTTCCTATATCGGTTCAACCTGGAAAAGTAGTGTTAGAAGGTAGAAAAATCTCGAAACATTATGGCGAAAAGCAGGTTTTAACTACGATTGATTTATTTGTTGAAAGAAGCAGTAAAATTGCGTTTGTTGGTCAAAATGGGCAAGGAAAATCAACCTTAGCAAAAATTATTGTCAATGAAATTCCGCATGACGGAACGTTGGATTTAGGTCACAATGTGCAAATTGGATACTTTGCGCAAAATCAGGCTGAATATTTAGATGGCGAATTGACTGTGGAGGAAACTATGATTGAAGCGGCTGACGAAAAAACTCGCCCAAAAGTACGCGATATGCTCGGCGCTTTCTTATTTAGAGGTGAAGAAGCGGAGAAAAAAGTAAAGGTACTTTCTGGAGGCGAACGAAACCGTTTGGCGTTGTGCAAAATGTTGTTGCAACCTTTCAATGTATTAGTGATGGATGAGCCAACAAATCACTTAGATATCAAATCTAAAAACGTGCTTAAAAAAGCAATGGAAAAATTTGAAGGAACATTAATTCTGGTTTCGCATGATCGTGACTTTTTACAAGGATTAACCAACAAAGTTTATGAATTTAAAGATCAGAAGATAAAAGAATATTTGGGTGATATTAATTATTACTTGGAGGAACGAAAATTGGCAAACATGCGCGAAGTTGAAAAACGTACGGTTGTTAAGCAAGAAGTCGTTAAAACAGAAGATACAAAGCAATCGTATGAAGCGCAGAAAAAGCAAAAATCACTTAGCAACAAACTAAACAAAGTAGAACGTAACATTTCTGACTTAGAAAAAGAAATCAAAGACATTGATATTGAGTTGGCTGCCAATTATGAAGCAACTATTGCGAAGCCTAATTTTTTTGATAGTTACCAAGGGAAAAAGAAAAAATTAGAAACTTTCATGACTAATTGGGAAAATTTACAAGAACAAATGGACAAATTAAGCTGATATGAACGAACATTTTTTTCAATGTCCCTATTGTTGGGAAGAAATATCTATGCTAATTGACACTTCTGTGCGCGAACAAAAGTACATTGAAGACTGCGAAGTTTGCTGCAACCCGATTGAGTTAAGCGTACAAAGTGAAGACGGAATTATCATGGGTTTTGATGCACAAAACATAGAACAATAAAAAAGTTTATTTTTTTCTTGCTAGAATTAAAAATGATTGTATATTTGCAATCCAATAGCGCGGGATAGAGCAGTAGGTAGCTCGTCGGGCTCATAACCCGAAGGTCACTGGTTCGAGTCCAGTTCCCGCTACTAAGATAAAGCACTGGTTTTCAGTGCTTTTTTCGTTTATATAGGTCTCTATTTGATGAAAAATGGTGTAAAATGCCACCTAGAGGTCACTTCCCTAAATTAGAAAATGAATAATTTTAATCTATTGAAAATCAATTAAATACATTCTATTTACGCTTTAAAATGACCGAAATGCTATATTAAGTACTGAAAAAAAGTATCTTTTATAAGTATCTATTCATTGAAAAAATCAAATTATTGTGTTGAGCCATTATTGTTCTTTATTAATTCATTGGAAATTGTGAAAATGATAAAATACCTCATTGAAGTACTAACTTTCAAACACTAATTTTTGTGTGAGGTAAAAAAACACAGAAGTTAACTTCTCTGACTTAATTTATATAAAAACTGTGAACTTGTTTTAGGATTGTTCAGAAAATATTTTTTGGAAAAATTAATTAAATAAATCCCCAATTATGATTTTGGATAAACTCTCTTTCTTTTGAATTTTAATTTTGAATTCATTTTCTTTTTTTAAATCTAACCTATACGTGAGAAATTCTATAACGATTGGTTTTTCAGGTACCATAATGAATTGAAAATCTTTATCTTTTTTTAATGTTTGATTTCCTATCGAAATGTGTGTGATCTTATTTAAGTCTTTACTTTTAAGTGTAAGTTGATTGATGCGTAAGTTCTTTGAGTCAATTTGATAAACGTCAATTTCTTCATCATAGTCAAAGTAGATTAAATGGATACTTGCATATATGACTAGCGCCACAAGTAAGCTCATGAAAAACATGCCCCAACGCAAAGCCGAACCCGGAATTGTTTTGAGTATTGCTGCTGTTTCAGGCGCTCTATGTGATATGAATTTATTACGATCCAAGTTCTAGTTGATTTTTGATTAAATTAAAATATTTTCCTTTGTTTTCAATTAATTCTTTGTGTGTTCCTATTTCGTCAATCCGTCCTTTATCCATTACAATAATTTGATCTGCATTTTTTACAGTACTGAGTCTGTGTGCAACAATGATAACCGTTTTTCCTTTATAAATTTCTTCAAGATTTTCAATGATTACTTTTTCATTTTCAGCATCTAATGAATTAGTTGCTTCATCGAAAAATAAATAATCAGGATTTTTATAAATAGCTCTTGCAATAAGCAATCGTTGCTTTTGCCCTTGACTCAAACCAATTCCGTACTGTCCAATTTTTGTTTCATATTTTGAGGGTAAACCTTCAATAAACTCATGGATGTTTGCAGTTTGACATGCTTGCGCAAGTTTTTCATGATTTACAGCTTCATTATAGTTTTCATTGAGTGCAATATTATTAGCAATACTTTCTGAGAAAATAAAACTATCTTGTAATACAGCTCCACATTTACTTCTCCAAGAACTATTGTTAATGTCTGTAAGGTCAGTGTCTCCAAGAATGATTTGACCACTTGTAGGTTCATAAAATTTTAGCAGTAGTTTTAATAGCGTTGTTTTTCCGCTTCCACTCATACCAACAATAGCTGATATTTTCCCTTTAGGAATGGTTAAATTTAGCTTATTGATAACGGAATCTTTTAATCTTCCTGTGTATGAAAATTCCATATCTTTGATTTCAATGTCATGCTCCAAAAGAGCAGCTACATTCGTTAAATCGCTTTGTTTTTCTTCTTCTTTTTCATGAATTTCGATGAGTCTATCAATACTCAATTTCGCTAATTGTCCTTCAAGAATAAAATTGATTAATTGCCCTATGGGACCACTCATTTGTCCAATAATGAAAATAATTGCCATCATAGAACCCAAACTCAATTCTCCTTGAATAGTTAAAAATGCAGAGAAAAAAGTAATGAGTATGATTTGTATGTAACTAAAAAAGCGTTGTCCACCTTCTTGTAATTGATTCAGTTTTAATTTTTTGATCGCAATGTTAAACCTATTCAATTGTATTTTTTCCCATTCCCAACGTTTTTTATCTTCAATATTATTCAGTTTTATATCTTGTATTCCAGTAATAAGTTCAAAAACTTTATTCTGATCTTCGGCATTGAGCGAAAAACTTTTCTGATCTAAAATCGTTATTTTCTTTAAGAAGTAAAATATCCATGCCAACTCAATTGTGATTCCGACAATGAAGATGAGAAATATTATTTCACTGAATATATACAGCACAATACTGAATACAGTAATACTAAATACGGAGAAAATACTTTTTAAAAGCGAATTTGAGATGAATTTCTCAACTCTATCATGATCGCGAATTCGCTGCGTTAAATCGCCAGTTATTTTATATGTAAAAAAACTAATAGGAAGTTTCATTACTTTTACAAAGAAATCAGAAATGATAAATATGTTGATCCGACTGCTAATGTGAATGAGTAAATGTGCACGTAGAAATTCGATTCCGATACTCAATAAAAATAGCACAACTTGCGCAATTAATACAAATACTAAAAACTCAACATTGCCCGTTTCTATTCCAAAATCTACAATAGCTTTGGTCAGAAAAGGAAAGACAAATTGCAATAAACTTCCAAGAAATAAGCCTATTAGCAGCTGTGAAAGGTGAAATTTATATAGTGAGAAATATTTTTTTAGAAATAGAAATGCTTTGAACGGATTGCTTGACTCTTCTTCTTTTTGAGTTTCTTCAAAAAATGCGTCAGTAGGTTCCAATAAAAGTGCAATTCCTTTTTGTTGTGTACTTATTTCAGTAACTGGAAGCCAACATTTTAAAAATTCTTCCGTTGTATATTTTGTTTTTCCAAAAGCAGGATCTGCGACATGCACATGCGTTTCCGTAATTTTATAGACTACTACATAATGATTTTGATTCCAATGTGCAATAAATGGCAATGGTGCTTTGTTTTCTAAAGATTCAAAATCAGTTTTCACTACCATACTTTGAAAATCGAGCTTTGAAGCTAGCGTTTCTAAATCGTTAATCACAAGTCCATCGTATGACAAAATTTCTTTATCTAAATCTTTAAAAGACAAAACTCTGCCATAATGTTTACTTATGATGCGCAAACAAGTAGGTCCACAATCTTTGTTAGAAATTTGATGATAAAATGGAAACTTTTTAAGAAGCATTGATTATTGGAAATTATTTTTAATAGATCCGATTTCTGAAAACGTTAATGTACTAAGAATATTTCTATATGGCTCCATATCTAATTTTTTGAAGCCTTCTGCGATAAATTCAACGCGATCTTCCGCATATTTTAAATCAAAGTTTGCTGGTTTTGTTCCCCAAAAATTATAGAGTCCATACCAAACATAAACTGCCTGCACTAGGTTTTTTATTGTCAATAAATTACCCGTCCACGGCGAACGAATAGTTCTGCCCAAAATAGTGGTTTCTTCGTTTCCAGGTTGCCATTGATTGAATATATCTATGATGGTTAGCAAGCCGTGTGTAGCTTCATGCATGAATGCTTCTGCTAATATTTCAAGTTCAACGCTATGTCCGTTACAAATAATAACTCTGTTAATGTGTGTGTTATCTGTAACCGATTTGAAACTATCAATATTTGTTTTTTTGAGCAGTAATACGTTGGTAAATAGACGAACAAAGTCTTGAAATGATGTTTCTAATTTATCATATGTTTCATCTATTTTTAATTCGAGTACATCTGCTTCTTCAAAAGAATATAATGAAGGAACTACTTCTTCTGAAAAATGATTTTCGTCCGCAGAATTCATCAAGTTGAAATGACTAAAATAGTCTTGTGTTATTTCAGTATTGGATAAACAAGATTGGTGAAACGTAGAAAACGTATTAGTTTTTTCGTCAAAAGAAATCATAAAAGAACCATTTGCTGTCCATATGGAACGCCCATATTTTTTATGATCAAATTTTGCTGTGATTTTCGCATTTTGAGCTTCAATAACCATTCCTAAGAAATGCTCTAATTTTTCATCTCCCAAAATTCCATCAGGATAAAATAATAAGCGCAACATTTCTGGAGCAAACATCAGTTCATTTTGCTGCTCTTTCGGTAAATTGTCAAATGTTTTTTTTAATATAGGATATGCTGCTACTAATTTCTTCATATTTGTATCAACTAATACGCTAAATTCTGCGTCCACAACCTTATTGTATTCTAAGAAATTACTAGTTGAGAATTCAAGTGCCTTTTTCGCAATAGTAATATCTATGTTCTTTCTTTGTAGCTCCATAATTAGTTGGTGAATTCTAATTTCACAATTCCAGAATCTCTTACTAAATCTTCAGGCAGTGTAGCAATGACTCTATTTTGAATGTGTGATATTAATTTATATAAATTAGGACAGTATATGCTTGGATTGTCAAAGTCATTTTCGCTAGAATATCTGTGTGGTAAGTTTCCGCCTCCGCAGATGTCTTTTACAAGACATTCTTGACATTTTTTAGCTAATATTTTATGACTTAGTTGGTATCGTTTTGCTAAAGGTGTGTTTAATGCTTCGTCGAATGATGTATTATTTACATTAGCATCTCCAAGGGTAAATCCGTCACCACAGATTTTTAAAACGTCTAAAGGTTCAATAGCTCCATTAGTTTCAATGACAAGGGCATCTGTAGTTCCTGTACCAAATTCGTCTGCAGAAACTTTATGACCAAGAATTAAGAATATGAGATTTTTAAATAATGATATGTTCATTTTGCTTTTATCATCATACCAAAGATCAAATAGTTCTATCAGCCAATCAGAATACGCTAAACTATTATTATCATCTTCCAAACCTTCTGGTGGATTATCATAATTTCCATCTGGCAATAGAATATTAACCGTTGGAACATTCAAATCAACAAAGAAATCATACATTTCTTTCGGTGGAATTTCTATGTTGAGTACTGATAAAATTCCTAGCGAAGATTTACCATACTTTTTTACTTTATTAATTCCTTTTACTATATCATCATAAGATCCTTTTTTAGAATGATACACTCTATTTTGATCATTGTATACTTTTGGACCATCAATGCTAATCCCGACAGAAATCTTTAGTGAATCGAATAATTCACACCATTCTTTATCGAGTAAAACGGCATTTGTTTGTACCGTAAATCGTGGACGCGTAGTTATTTCAGAAAATTCAAGATTTACTTTGTCTACAAAATATTGAATAAATTCTTTTCCCGCCAATAAAGGTTCGCCTCCGTGAAATATGAATATGAATTCTTTAATATTGTGTGCCACACAATGCTTTTTTGTTTGTAATACGAAGCTGTCTACGGTATCGTTAGACATTACTTTTGGCTGTAAGAGATATGAGAAATCTCCTTTATTATATACATAACAATATGTGCAGTTTAAGTTGCATCGACTTGCTATTTTTATAATTGCAAATCTGCATTTTAAAGCGGTATCTGAAATTTCCATATGTGCTATTTTTAAAATTAATTATTCTTTTTCTATGCTTAATTAAAATTAATTGAGGAGTTTTTTAAATGGATTTGTTTCAAGTATACACACTTCTCTTTGGTTAAAATTGTATGTTATACAGCTTTAAAAACATTTAAATGATATTTTTATTTTCATCTATTAATAGTAAGCTAATGATTTGAAAAAATGTATTATTATTGTTTTTTATGAAGATTAAGTAATAAGGGAAGATCGATGAAAATCACAGATCTTCCCTTAAATTTTCCTTTAAGCTTATGCTAATGATAAATCACTAGTTTTTTGCCATACGGATCTTTCCCAAGTTGAAATTTTGGCTTGAGCTCCAGAAACATTTAATACTTCTTTTAACTTGTCATTTTCGAATGATGCTAAAGACTTGCTTAATGCTTCACGGTCTTGTTTTGAAAATTTTACTTTCATGGTTAATAAATTTATATTAATAATAATTTTTTTGCTCCTTTTAATGTCATGAACAGGACAATATTTTAAGTGATTATAGTCTATTTTTTTCGTCTTGAGTGCCGTCTTTACGTTTTCTAGTTTTAATTCCGTTATTTCCAAATCGGTAGCTAAAAGAGAAACGAACATATTGATTCTCGGGATTTTCTCTGAATATGTGATTTTGCAAAGCATAGTCAGAAACTAATGTAAACTTGTTATTGTCAAAAATATCAGCAACATATATAGCTAAGCTTCCCTTTTTATTGAATAACTTCTTTTTTACACCTATAGAAACTTCCGATCGCTCTTGAATATCAAATCCTCCTTGAACTCTTGGCGAATAATATTGTGCCGTTAATTCTACTGATAAGTCATGCTTTTTAGATACCGAAAACTCATTCCATATGTATGGAGAAGTTACCCATCTACCATTTGTGACTAGTTGGTCAGTACCAGGCGCAGCAAATTCAAATTCATTGAAATATGCATCAAAGTTCATATAACATTGCCACCAATCTGTTACACCAAACGAAGTCATGAAAAAGACTCCATAAATAATATCTTTATCCAAATTCACTGCGTTATACCTAAATGTTTGACTCGCGTTGTCTTGTGTTGATAATTGCGTAAACGGTGCATCCGTGTATGTGTAATACAGCGTTAAAAAGTATTTGTTATTTATACTGTATGAGAGTTCAAATTTGTCCGAAAAAGAAGGCTGTAAGAATGGATTTCCTTCAATAAAACTGAACGGACTTGAGAAAAACTGAAACGGATTCAATAATGAGTAATTAGGTCTTTGTATTCTTCTACTGTAATTTAATCCTAACGAACTTCCTTCCTTTAATTGATATTGTAAAAATGCTGATGGGAAAAGCTCAAAATAATCATTGTTTGTTACTTGATTTAAGGTAATAGAATTACCTTGTGTTTCCGTATATTCCGCTCGTAATCCTAGTTTTAGATACAGTTTTGAAAAGTTTTTTTCAAAGGAAGCATAACTTGCATATACTTTTTCACTGTATAAAAATTGGTTACTTCGGGTAGCATCAAAAATTAAATTTCCTGTTGTATTATCTCTATTTAGATAGACTAAAGCATTATCCGTTTGGATGTTGTAAAATTTGGCTCCAACTTCAAAACTACGAGTAGAATCTATCGGATGCGCATAATCTACTTTTGAACTATATATTTCAATATCTTGTTCACTTGTTGAAGTGAAAAACTCGTTTCTTTCAAAGTTTTGATTTTCATTAAAAAAATCTGTATTTACACCTTGACTCCTACTACTATTATAATCTACAAAATCAAAATCTACAGAAAGTGATTGTCCATCTTTTTTAAAATTCTGAAGAAAGTTAACATTGTATGATAAATTTTCACGATCTCTATCAGTACTGTTGTTATTTACGAAAAGGGAATCTAATGTATTTGTACTATCAAACACATTTGTAATTGTTTTGTTTACTGTTTCTTGTTTTGGAGCAATACTTCCATCAATTTTTACACCCAAAATACTTTTTTCTGATAGATAATAATCTAGCGAAGCTCTAAAGTTGTGTGACAGATAATCTGTTGTTCTATCGGAAGATTCATTCCAAAAATTAAAAACATCACCTTGCGTATTGAGAAAATTAATATCACTATTTTCCTCCACATTTCTTTTCCCGTTACCCAAATTGTAATTCGCAGCAACAGTCGTTTTTTCTCCTTTGTGATTTATGCTTGCGCCATTGGTAAACTTTGCAAAAACTCCTTGTGTATATCTAGAAGAAACAGAAGCATTGTACCCTAAGCTTTTTTTCTCTTTTAAAACTATATTGATAATTCCATTTCCTTCGGCATCGTATTTTGCAGGTGGATTTGTAATCACTTCTATTGACTTTATTTCCGACGCAGACATGCCTTCGAGCATATTTTTGAGTTCTTCAGAAGATAATTGAACAGGACGATCATCAATCATGACTAATATTCCCGATTTTCCAAAAATTTGTAATGATCCCGTTGCGGAAGCGGCAACTCCAGGTGTTTTTTTCAGAGCTTCCCAAGCGTCACCATCAGATAATATTGTATTACCTATGTTAAACTCTATACGATCTACTTTTTTAACCAAGGTTGGTTTCCTAGCAGTAATTGTAACTGCTTCTAATTCATTCTCGCTTGTTGTCAATACTATTTTTCCAAGCGAAACAGTATTGAGTAATGAAATGTTTTTCTTCCAATCATCAAAACCTAAAAAACTAATGAGTAACCTATAATTTCCCTTTGAAGCTTTCAATATAAATTTTCCATTTTCATCTGTAATTGTCCCTATTACTATATCATTATTTTGATCTAATAAAATTACATTTGCAAACTCAATAGCTGCATCAGTATCGTCAACAACATTTCCTGTAATCTCTGTTTGTGCTTGCGACACATACGAGAAACTTAGAAGGAATAAAATGTATTTGGAAAAATTCATTGTAGGGTTATTTGTGCGATTACGTACATTCAAAATATATGATTAAAAATCTTACTGTACGATTAAATAATTTGTTTTAAACAACTATATTACATCGCAATATAATAATAATAGTCTTATGTGTTTTAAAAAAAAAACGTAATATATATAAGGTTTAAACTTACATTTTTGTAAAATAGAGTTGGTTTTTGATTTAAAAACATCTTAATTTCTTATATTTTCAAAATCAATTCATGGGAGAATTCCCAATATTGTTTCTTTCAATTTTTTTGAACTTGTATAAATTCACATATTGCCGTTAGCTTTATATATTTTATTGGAGTTTCAATTGCATATTAGACAATTAGCTAAGAGATCATAGTAACTTGGTGCATATATTTATATGTTTAAGCAATCCGAAACCAAATTACAGCTGAAGCACATAATTTTTGTATTTAAAAGAATTGCAGTAGAGAAGATACTTGTCATTTTGATATTGATGAAAGAAAAAGCCAATATATAGCTTGGAGTTGTCCTTTGGGAAGTCGATCTGATTTGAATCTGTTTGTGGAATTTATATTCATGTGACTTGAGATTAAAATAGAACAGATTTGCATCAATAAAAGTATTAATTAAACTCTATCGAATGACCTTTATAAAGAGAAAATAAAAAAGTATCTTTTTAAAGTATCGTTTTGTATATGAAAAGTATGGTTTTTGTAAATTGATGCTTTTTAAATAACACGAAATCAGTCTATTAGTTTTTAGACTTTTCGACTCATAACCCGAAGGTCACTGGTTCGAGTCCAGTTCCCGCTACTAAGCAAAGCTTCACAGAAATGTGAGGCTTTTTTTGTGTTTAAAATCTTCTTTTTTAACGAAAACAACATAGATTCAAACAGCATCCTAAAGTCCCTTTAAGAAATATAAAATCACGTAAATAATAATCTTTTGATATTCAATTGCTTAGTAGTATATATTTCTTTTAAATGACTTAAGTGCTTTTTTAAGTGCTTAAGAAAACCATCTTTTATCTGTATCTATTCATTGAAAACTTCAAATTCTTGTATTGCACAGTTTTGTGAATTACTTTCTCATTCACTAGTTTGAAATAGCTACTTAATTGACAAAATTTATACTTAATAAGAAAAGATAGAATTCCCTTTTCAAACTTTTCATGATATATATCATTTTCTTCTTTCAAATTATTTCACACCTTTGTTAACCAAATGGTTAAACTGTATAGTTAAATAATGAAAAAAGCAAAAGACGAAAATAAAGAAGAACACATATTAGACGCTGCAAAAAATGTATTTCAGTCTAAAGGAATGAATGGTGCGCGCATGCAAGAAATTGCAGATAAAGCAGGCATTAACAAAGCGATGCTTCACTATTATTACAGAAGTAAACAATTACTTTTTGAAGCCGTATTTAAAAATGCATTTTCATTATTAGCACCTCAATTAAATGCAATTCTAAATGATGATTCTTCTATAGAAGAGAAAATAAAAAACTTTACTTCAAACTATATATCATTCATCGTTAAACATCCTTATTTGCCAAATTTTATCATTCAAGAACTCAATAGAAATCCAGATTTTATTCTAAAATTGAAGGAAAATAAAGGTTTTCCAAATCTTGAGAAATTCAAAAAACAAGTAGAAGAAGAAATTCAAAAAGGCATCTTAAAACCGATTAGTGCAGAACAATTATTCATCAATATTATGGCTTTAAATATTTTTCCATTTGTGGCAAAACCTTTAATCATGGCATTTACAAATACAGATGAAAAAAACTATAAACAACTCATGGAAGACCGAAAAATAGAAGTTTCTAATTTTATTATCAATGCTATAAAGAACTCATAAAATGAAACGTTTTATAATCATTCTTATCATCTTAATTACGTTGCCAAGTGTTGCACAACAACGCATCACGTTAGAGGAATGTTACGATTTGGTAATCGAGAATTATCCTTTGGCAAAACAATTGCTACTCTTTGAGACGCAAAATAAATTAGATGCAGCAGTTATTTCTACTTCAAAATTACCGCAATTAAGTTTGGATGCACAAGCAACGTATCAATCTGAAGTGATCGAGATTCCTATTCCGAATGCAAATATAGAATCGTTAAACAAAGATCAATATCGCGCAACGGTTTCTGTAAATCAATTAATTTATAATGGAGGTTTAGTTGACGCTTCGTTAAAATTAAAATCTGCTCAACTTAAAACGAAACAAAAACAAATTGAGGTTGGTTTATATCAGTTAAAACAGCAAATCAATCAACTCTATTTCTCTATTTTATTAACACAAGAATCTGAGTTGTTATTAAATGCAAAACAAGTACAATTACAAGCTAAACTTAAAGAAGTAAAATCGGGTATTAAATATGGCGCTATTTTACCTTCTTCTGATAAAATTTTGGAAGCCGAATTGTTAAAAATAAGTCAGCAATTTCAAGAATTAGAAAGTAATAAAACAGCACTTATTGAAACGCTTGCAAGTTTAATAAATCGACCATTAGATGCTTCTACCGTTTTCCAAAATCCACTTATAGAAACAGAATTCCAAAAAGAATTAAACAGACCTGAATTAGCATTATTTCAACTAAAAAAAGAAGAAATTGAAAACTCAGAAAGCTTAATCCATAAACAAAATTCTTCAAAATTAGTTGGTTTTGCAATTGGTGGTTATGGCAATCCAGGATTAAATATGCTCGATAATTCTTTTCAACCATTTTATACAATTGGGATTAAATTGAATTGGAATGTTTTCGATTGGAATTCGAATAAAAAACAACGCGAATCCTTAACAATCAACAAAGATATTGTAGATACTGAAACCGAAATATTCAAATTAAATACAAACATAGAACTGAATCAGCAACAAAAGGAAATTGATAAAACGAAAGCCTTTATTACTTCAGATTTAGAAATAATTAATCTTAGAAAAGAAGTGCTAAAATCGGCAGATTCGCAACTTAAAAATGGTGTAATTACTGCTTCGGCATACATCACAGAACTCACCAATTTATACGAAGATGAAAATACACTAGTAAAGCATAAAATTCAGTTACAGCTCGCGAAAGCAAATTACAATGTCATTAAAGGACAATAAAAATAGAAACATGAAAAATTACAACTATATAATAGGATTATGCATGATAGCGTTTAGTTTATTTTCCTGTGGAAACGACACTAGAAAAGCTGCTGGTTACGGAAATTTTGAAGCTACAGAAATTATGATTTCAGCCGAAAATAACGGAAAACTCATGCAATTTGATGTAAATGTAGGCGATTTGCTTCAAAAAGAACAATTTATTGGTTATATCGATACAATTCCACTCGCATTAAAACGGGAACAATTAGAAGTATCAAAAGCAGTAATTAGCTCCAAATCAAAAGGTGTTTTATCTCAAATAAATGTATTAAATGCTAAATTAAAAACAGCAAATATCAACAAAACAAGAACTGAAAATTTAATAAAAGACAATGCAGGAACGCAAAAACAATTGGATGATATTTCTGGGGAAATTGATGTAATTAAAAGTCAAATTAGAAGTGTTGAAATCCAGAATGCGCCAGTTGTAAATGAACTTAAATCGATTGATGTTCAGCTGAAACAAATTGATAATCAAATCCAGAAAAGTAAAATCATCAATCCAATAAAAGGAACGGTTTTGACCAAATATGCAGAGCCAAATGAAATTACCGCTTTTGGAAAACCGCTTTATAAAATTGCTAATTTAAGTACAATGCAATTACGAGTATACATTAGTGAAACACAATTAGCAACTATAAAAATTGGACAAGAAGTAACTGTGAAAATCGATGCTGAAACTGCTATGAAATCCTATAATGGAATTGTGAGTTGGATAGCTTCGGAAGCCGAATTCACACCAAAAATCATTCAAACAAAAGAAGAACGTGTCGCTTTAGTTTACGCAGTTAAAATAGATGTAACTAATGATGAAAGCCTGAAAATCGGCATGCCTGCGGAAATGTGGCTAAAAAATTAATTACGTCAGTTCGATATAATAAGAATTGATTTTTTCACGCAATTCGTTCTTTTTCCGAAGTGTAGCAGGCATTTTTCGTTAAGAATTTTTGAAGCCTTGGAAAAAATTTAGAAAAATGAATGCGGTTTTAGTTTTTCAGAGAAAAAACTAAAAACACCTCTGGAAAAACGCACTTTCTTTTGTTGAAGCCTGTGCTGAACTTGATTCAGTATTCTTTGTGCGAGTAAAGATAAAGAAAATAAAGATCTATAAATGAGGTTTTTATGTTGAAATTTTATTAAAAATAACTCAAAGGCTGCTTGTGAAACTTATATCGAACTCATATTAATAACTATATAATTACTAAAACTCAAACTATGAAATACTTAATTTTTACACTAAGTCTCTTGGCTTTAATTGGCTGTAAAGACAATACACAGCAAGAAAACAAAACAACGGCAATTGAAGAATCCGTTAATGCCGCAACGGAACAAAATATTAATGAAGTATCAGTCTATTCGAACACTTGGACAGAAGAAATTAAAATGAACAATGGCGCAAAATGGCAAGCCAATGCAGAGACGAATGAAGGCGTGAAAAACATGCAGAATAGCATAAAAATACAAAAAACGAGCACGCTAAAAGAGTATCAAAAACTGGCAGAACAATTAAACAAAGACATAAGCTATGTGATAAAAAAATGCTCTATGAAAGGTGATTCTCATAATAATTTACACGTTTGGCTTTTGCCATTAATGGAAAAAATTGAAGCACTATCGGAAGCTAAAACTGTTGAAGAAGCTTCAAAATTAAAACACAGTATAGAAGAGAATATTAATGGATACAACACCTATTTTCAATAATAATTTAAAATAATTACCATGGAAAAACATACGTATAACGTCAATGTTAGTTGGACACAAGACCGAAAAGGAATCATGTGCTCACCAGAATTAAAAAATAATGAAACCAATGAAACCAATTGCTTAGAAGTTGCAACACCGCCAGAATTTCCTGGTGGAATGCCAAATATTTGGTCGCCAGAACATTTATTTACGGCCGCAGTAAGTAGTTGCTTAATGACTACTTTTTTAGCAATTGCTGAATTTTCAAAACTAGAATATGTCAGTTTTAAATGTGACTCAAAAGGTATTTTAGAAAAAGTAGATGGCAAGTTTGTAATAAGTGAAATATTGCTATTTCCAGAAGTTGTAATTGCAGACGAATCTAAACGTGATCGTACGGAACGTATTGTAGAAAAATCTGAAAAAGCATGCTTAATTTCAAATTCAATTACTTCAAAAATTACAATGGAAACTAAAATTATTGTTCAAAACTAAAACCTGTGAGTATTTCTGTAAACCATATTAGCAAATCGTACAAAAAGGTAAACGCCTTACAGGACATTTCCTTTGAGGTAAAACCGGCGGAACTTTTTGGTCTTATTGGTCCAGATGGTGCAGGAAAAACGACGCTGTTTCGGATTTTAACCACACTTTTGATTGCGAATGAAGGTACAGCGACTGTTGCCGGTTTTGATGTCGTAAAAGAGTATAAAAAGATTCGAAATAGTGTTGGTTATATGCCTGGGAAATTTTCTTTGTATCAAGATTTAACTGTTGAAGAAAATCTAAATTTTTTCGCAACTATTTTTGGAACAACCATTGAAGAAAATTACGAATTAATAAAAGAAATATATGTTCAAATAGAGCCTTTTAAAAATCGTAGAGCTGGAAAATTGTCAGGCGGAATGAAACAGAAACTCGCTTTATGTTGTGCTTTAATCCACAAGCCGAAAGTGTTGTTTTTAGATGAGCCAACAACTGGAGTTGATCCAGTTTCGAGAAAAGAATTCTGGGAAATGCTAAAGCGTTTGCAACAAAAAAACATTACCATTTTGGTCTCAACGCCTTATATGGATGAAGCTGCTTTGTGTGATAGAATTGCATTGATTCAAGATGGGAAAATTTTGCAAATTGACACACCTAAAGCAATTGTGAAACACTATTCAAAGCAAATTTATAATGTGCGTGCAAGCAATATGTATCAACTCATAAATAGTTTAAAAGCCTATGAATACAATCACAGCGTGTATCCTTTTGGCGAATTTGTGCATTATACAGATAAGAGGACAGATTTTAATCCGAAAGATTTAATACAGTATTTAAAATCTGAAAATCTATCCAATATAGAAATAGAAAAAACAGCAGCTACCATTGAAGATACATTTATGGAATTAGCAAAATAGAATATAGACGTATCTAAAGATCCTTCATGGTTTTTAAAACCTTGTAGGCATGAATATAAATAATAAGATTCCCACTTTCGTGAGAAATGAATATGAGCAACAACAAAGTCATACAAGTAGAAAGTTTAACCAAAATGTTTGGTGATTTTACAGCAGTAAACGCTATTACGTTTGAAGTTGAAAAAGGTGAAATATTTGGTTTCTTAGGTGCAAATGGTGCAGGAAA
Source organism: Kordia antarctica (assembly GCF_009901525.1). Lineage (NCBI taxonomy): Bacteria > Pseudomonadati > Bacteroidota > Flavobacteriia > Flavobacteriales > Flavobacteriaceae > Kordia > Kordia antarctica. Next base: position 2,716,756 of record NZ_CP019288.1, on the reverse strand, counting down.
AACAACTGCTATAAAAATGCTGATTGGGATTTCAAAACCAACTTCTGGAAAAGCGAAAGTAGCAGGATTTGATGTGTTTACACAAGCGGAAGACATTAAAAAGAATATAGGTTACATGAGTCAGAAATTTGCGTTATATGACGATTTAACAGTTAAAGAAAACATTACTTTTTTTGGTGGAATTTATGGTTTATCGAGAAAACGAATAAAAGAAAAAACGGCAGTTCTGATTGAAGAATTAGGTTTGGAAAAAGTGGCGAATAAATTAGTAGGTTCCTTGCCATTAGGTTGGAAACAAAAACTATCCTTTTCGGTGTCTTTACTTCACGATCCTAAAATTGTGTTTTTAGACGAACCAACTGGAGGCGTTGATCCGATTACCAGACGTCAGTTTTGGGAAATGATTTACAAAGCAGCCAATCAAGGAACGACCGTTTTTGTAACTACACATTACATGGATGAAGCCGAATATTGCGATCGCGTTTCTATTATGGTAAACGGAAAAATTGAAGCTTTAGACACACCGAAGAAGCTTAAAGAGCAGTTTAAAGCGGATAATATGAACGATGTGTTTTTAAAATTAGCTCGTGGGTGAAAAAAATAATCCCGCAGATTTCGCAGATGCGCGCAGAAAATAAATATAAACGTTAAACGTACTAATTGTAAAAAAATCAGCGGGAGAAATAATAATAAATTAAACAATTATGGATCAAAAAACAGAAAACGATATTTCATACCTAATCCGAGGAGCCATTTTTAAAGTATTTAATGAATTAGGTCCAGGTTTATTAGAATCTGTTTATGAAGCTGTTTTATTGTATGAATTAGAGAAGCAAGGATTGTCTGTTAAAAGGCAAGTAGCACTGCCTGTATTTTATGATGGTATTAAATTAGAAATAGGTTTTAGATTGGATTTATTAGTAAATGATAAAGTGATAATAGAAATTAAATCGGTAGAAACTTTGGCAAAAGTACATCATAAGCAAGTTTTGACTTATTTAAAACTTTCAAATTTAAAGTTAGGAATTTTAGTAAACTTCAATGTAGAAAATATATCAAAAGGAATTTTTAGAAAAGTAAACGGATTATAAAAAAAAATAATCCCGCAGATTTGGCAGATTTGCGCAGAAAATAAATACAAACGTCAAACATCTGCGATTATCAGCGTAATCCGCGGGAGACTAAAAGCAAACGAACTATAAAATTAATCCCGCAGATTTTGCAGATTTGCGCAGAAAATGAATAAAAACGTAAACATACTAATTGTAAAAACATCTGCGGTTATCAGCGCAATCTGCGGGAAACAAATAGTAAACGCACTATAAAAAACATCTGCGGTTATCAGTGAAATCTGCGGGAGACAAAGAATAGTATTAATTAAAAAAGATTCCTGCCTTTGCAGGAATGTGATATGAAAAGATTCATAGGCTTCATAAAAAAAGAATTCTACCATATTTTTAGAGATAGACGTTCGTTGTTTATTCTCTTCGGAATGCCTATTGCTCAAATTTTGCTGTTTGGTTTTGCAATAACGAATGAAATCAATAATGTAGATATTGCAATTTTAGATCATTCAAAAGATGCAACCACAAAAGAAATTATCAATAAAATTTCAGCTTCAAAATACTTCAGCATCAATCAATTTGTTGACAAAGAATCTGATATTGAAACCATTTTTAAGAAAGGAAAAGTAAAAGCAGTTTTAAATTTTGAAAAAGATTTCAGTAAAAATCTAATCAAAGAACACAAAGCAACTATTCAAATTATTACAGACGCTACAGATCCAAATACGGCAAATACAATTAGTAATTATGTAAATGCAATTCTACAACAATATCAAAAAGAGTTGAATAAAGACATTACGATTGCGTATCAAATAGTTCCCGCAACACGAATGGTTTACAACCCAGAATTAAAAAGTGTGTACATGTTTGTTCCCGGTGTGATGACTATTATTTTAATGTTAGTTTCGGCAATGATGACGTCTATTTCCATTACGCGAGAAAAAGAATTAGGAACGATGGAAATCCTTTTGGTATCGCCATTAAAACCAATTCAAGTTATTGTTGGTAAGGTGTTTCCGTATATATTTCTATCTATTATTAACGCAATAGTCATTGTCATGCTGAGCATTTTCATCTTTAATATGCCAGTTCAAGGAAGCTTGTTTTTATTAGGTTTGGAGAGCATTTTATTTATCATTTCAGCGTTGGCATTAGGTATTTTAATTTCAACAATTTCAGCAACGCAACAAACTGCAATGATGATTTCCCTAATGGGATTGATGCTTCCCGTAATTTTGCTATCTGGATTTATTTTTCCAATTTCGAGTATGCCAGTTCCGCTTCAATATATCAGTAATATTATTCCAGCAAAATGGTTTATCATCATTATTAAAGGAATTATGCTAAAAGGTGTTGGATTACAATTTATTTGGAAAGAAACCTTGATTTTATTAGGAATGACAGTATTTTTTATAGGATTAAGTGTGAAGAAATATAAAATTAGACTGGAGTGAGTTTTCAGTTTTCAGTTGTCGGTTATCAGTTAACGGTTATGAGTTATGAGTTATGAGTTTTCAGTAAGCGGTTTTCAGTTTTAGTAAACAGTCAAACAAAAAATTAAAATTAAAATATTCGTGTATTTGTGGCAAAAAATAAATATTGAAATTAAAAAATAGATACTAGAAAATAGATGAAAGAGAAGAGACTAAACAGTACTAAAAAGCGTCTTTTTTCTCTTTTCTAACCTCTTTTTCTTTTTAAAATTATGAAAACAATTATATACATTATACAAAAAGAGTTCAAGCAAATCTTTAGAAATAAAGGCATGCTTCCTATCATTTTTGTTTTGCCATTATTACAACTCGTTATTTTATCTAACGCTGCCACTTTTGAAGTCAAGAATATCAAATTTGGCTATATTGACAACGATCACACTTCAACCTCCAGAGCATTAATAGAAAAATTTAATGCGTCTACGTATTTTGATGTTTTAACAGATTTTCCATCAGAAAAACTAGCAAGTGCAGCGATGCTTAAAGGAGAAGTTGATGTTGTAGTAGCGGTTCCGCATTATTTTGAACGCGATTTGCAAAAAGAAAAACATACAAATTTAGGTGTAACTATAAATGCTATTGATGGCGCAGCAGCAGGTGTTGAAAATGTATATGTAACCCAAATTGTGCAACGTTTTAATCAACACTTAAAAGTCGATTTAATACAAATTTCAGACAAACAAATACAGCCAATAAGTATTGAAACCATTCCTTTATTTTGGTATAACGAAACCTTAAATTATAAAACCTTTATGGTTCCAGGAATATTGGTTTTATTGGTAACGATGATTACTTTATTCTTATCAGGAATGAATATTGTGCGCGAAAAAGAAATTGGCACATTAGAGCAAATTAACGTCACACCAATTAAAAAGAGTCAGTTTATAATAGGGAAACTCTTTCCATTTTGGGTCATAGGAATGGGCTTATTAACTGTCGGATTAATTTTAGCAAGACTCATATTCAATGTGCCAATGCTAGGTAGTTTACCACTTATGTATTTCTATACGTCCATTTATATTTTAGTGGTTTTAGGGATAGGATTATTCATTTCAAACTTTACAGATACACAACAACAAGCCATGTTTATCGCTTGGTTTTTTATAGTCATTTTCATTTTAATGAGTGGTTTGTTCACACCAATTGAAAGTATGCCAAAATGGGCTCAAATCCTCACAGAATTCAATCCAATAAAATACTTTGTAGAAGTCATGCGAATGGTAATGTTGAAAGGTTCTGGATTTATGGATATTCTGCCACAGCTATTAAAAACATTAGTATATGCAATTGTAATGAACGGATTAGCGGTTTGGAGTTATAAAAAAACAACGTAAAAATAATGTGTATGAAGACTGATAAAAAAATAAAGTTATCTAAAGATGAGTCTTTGTTTGTTCGAGGTCCTTTATCGCGTTTTAAGGAATTGTCCTTTGCATTTAAAGTATTTTTCAATTTCATAAAGGCATTTCGGAAAATGCATTTTATTGGACCTTGCGTGACAGTATTTGGGTCTGCACGATTTACAAAAGATTCTGATCATTATAAAAATGCCGAAAAAATTGGTGCTGCTTTAGCAAAAACTGGATTTACTGTAATGACAGGTGGTGGACCAGGAATTATGGAAGCCGCTAACAAAGGTGCTTTTGAAGCTGGCGGAAATTCTGTTGGTTGCAATATTATTCTGCCATTTGAGCAAAAACCAAATCCGTATTTGCATAAATGGATTAACATTCCATACTTCTTTTTACGGAAAGTTATTCTCGTAAAATACTCCTACGCTTTTGTAGTAATGCCAGGTGGAATTGGCACTTTAGATGAGTTATTTGAAGCATTAACATTAATTCAAACAAAAGTAATTCAAGATTTCCCTGTGGTTATTTTCGATTCGAAATACCATAAGGAATTGTGTGAACATATTCAATTAATGGCAAAAAATGAAAGCATCAGTCCAAAAGATATGAAACTGCTATTTGTAACGGATTCTGTGGAAGATTTGATTACTCATATTGAATCGAATTCCATCAAGAAATTTGGATTGGTTAAAAAACAAGTCAAACCAAAATGGTGGCTTGGCGAATCAACTAATAAATAATCAGATGAAAGCTAGAAAGATTATCAACACGGTAAGTGCAATTACTTTAGCACTGTTTGCATTACTTACTTTATATTTAAGTAGCGCTGTAATTTTTGATTGGTTTGGTATTAGAGCCAAAGAAGGGAATTATGTTTTATTTATAGTTTGGTCAAACTTCATTTGTAGCATATTATACCTGTTTGCTGTTTATGGTTTTATAAAAAGAGCAAAATGGACTTTTTGGGTATTACTTACAGCTTTGGTTATTTTAGTTGTTGCTTTTGTTACATTAAAATTTTACATTAATAATGGCGGAATTCACGAAGCAAAAACTATAAAGGCGATGATTTTTAGAATTAGTTTGACATTTACATATACGCTACTTACATATTTTACAATTAAAAAAACTAAAATCCATGAACTTACAAAGTAATCATTCAACAGAAAAACCTGTTTCAGCAATCCCGTTTTTTAAAGGAGAAGGAACTACAATAGCTTTACAAATATTGCAAAACCGACAACTTAAAGAGCATATAACAAATATACCAGCTTTGTTAGTTTGTGTAGTTGGCGAAGTTACATTTGAAAATGAAAAGGAGTTAAAGAAACCCTAAAAAGTGGTGACTACATAATGATTGAGCCTTTTGTTAAGCATTGGGTAAATGGCATTAAAAATAGTCAGCTTTTATTATTGAAATAAACACTAAAGAAAGTTTTAGTGAGTAAGTTTGATATAAAAAATGTTAGATTATGTACTTCAACGAAAGTTTAAAATACATAATCTAAGGAATACTTTATATTAAAAAACTTTATTTGGTATATGTATAATGTATCAGCTATTATTCAAGATTATTTGAGTAGTACAGAGCATAATTTAAAAAATAAAAAGGAATTATTTCAAAGATTAAAAGTAGCTCTAAGAATAAAGGTTAAAAGTGCTAAATCGTTATTGAAACCTAAATTAATGAAAACAAAAACGTACATCTTAATTTTATTTTTATGTTCTACATTTATTGTTTTTTCGCAAAAGGATGTGGATACAATTCCACAACTGGATTTGTACAAAATAGCATTAATCAATCAAACCGATAGTTATATCACTTTTCCAACAGATATTGGAAATATTGAATCCTTGATGTTTGAAGCTAATGTAAATCCGTCATTTGTTATTAGAAAGCGAAAAGATTCTAAATTAATGGCTTTGTTAACACCTCAAATTACCATCAGAATGTATAATGAAGATTCGTATCCTGTGCGTACTCCAAGTTACATTCCGCAGGTTTCATTTTATTATCTAGCCAATAAAGAAGAAAATCTTAACTACTTAGTTTTGTTCGGAAAAATAGCACATTATTCCAACGGACAAGATGGTGGTTTTTATAATGACGAAAATAGCATCAACTTACAATCAGGAAATTTTGCTACTAATTTTATTGAATTTGGTTTTCTTAAAACAGCATATAGTAATAGGCTTAAAGCTATAAAAACAATTAAAAGTTCCGTCGAATTTCACCCAAAAAGTTGGATGCTTCAAGAAATGAAAGGTAGGTATAGTGGTTTAAGATGGCATAATTCATTTACATCGTTTAAGTTTCCTTTAAAAAATGATGAAATGAAAAGAGCTAATTTTTCTTTAAAAGCCGAAACAACGCTAATGCTAGATAATTATAACAACTTAGATGTTTTTGATTTAGATAGATTCAATGCAAGTCTTACCTTTTATTATCATCCAAAGTTTTTAGAAGATATTGGATTATTTGTTCAATTTTATCATGGAATGGACTATTACAATATCTATTTTGAACACCAATTATCTATTATTCGATTTGGAATTATGACTGAAATTTTACGTTTTTAAAACAATAAAATAGCATGGAAAAACAAGTTTATATTAAAAAGAGTAATGATGAGATGGAACTTTTTTCATTCGAAAAATTAAAACAGTCTCTGCTATCAACTGGTGCATGCAAAGAAGTAGTTGAAACTATAGTAAAAAGAATTCAACCTGATATTTTTGATGGAATTTCTTCAAACGAAATCTATAAAAAGGCTTTTTCCTTATTAAAAAAACACAATAAAGTATCTGCTTCACGCTACAGTCTAAAACGTGCTTTGTTCGATTTGGGTCCAACAGGATATCCATTTGAGAAATTGGTTGGCGCACTATTAAAAGAAAAAGGATATAAAACCAAAGTAAGTGTTATTTTAAATGGCGAATGCGTGACTCATGAAATTGACGTTTTAGCTGAAAAAGATGGAAATGTATATGCTATAGAGTGTAAATTTCATTCGGATGTCAAAGCTACAAGCAACGTCAAAGTTCCTTTATACATTAATTCCAGATTTTTAGATATTCAAAAACAATGGAATACTAATTCAAACAATAAAACACATTTAAAACAAGGTTGGTTAGTAACTAATACAAGATTTACAGAAGATGCTGTAAATTATGCCAAATGTGTTGGTTTAACTTTATTAAGTTGGGATTACCCAAAAAACAATGGATTAAAAGCAAATATTGACACATTGGCTTTATATCCTGTGACTACATTAACCACATTAAATAAAAAAGAAAAGCATCAATTAATAGAAAATGATGTTGTTTTAGTCAAGGAACTGATGAATGCAACAAAGAAAATGAAAAATATCGGAATCTCAGAAATTAGGATTCAGCGTGTTTTAGATGAAGTGAAAAAATTGTGTCAAAATAACTCAAACTAATAAGGGATTTTGTAAAAATTGAAGTGGCTACTTTTATTGTGCCGAATTTCATAAACTTTTAGTAGTGTCCGATTAAAATTATTTAAAATATCTCAAAGTCTATTTACAATTGAAGTTTGAGTTATTTTACTACGATAAAACCTTGCTTTTAAAACTACTGCTGTAAAAGCACTCGGAGAATTTATTGCGGAAGTAATATCAGAAATACTTATTCTTTCCTCTTCACTCGATTTCTTGCTATAAAAATGTCCTTTATATGATAAATGTCATTTTTTCTTTTTCCTTTCTTACCTAGATTTGAACTAATAAAATTAGTATCAATAAATAATAACTATATATAATGACTAAAATAATCAAATTAACGTTCCTTTTGGCATTCGGACTATTAATAAGCTGTGGAGGAAAAGAAGAAAAAAAAGGAGCAATTAAAATTGGTCAGACTAAGACTAAGGTTAAGACTGAAACTCCAAAATCTGATGTAGTGCCAGCATCCAAAAGAATAACGTTGGAAAACAAAGGCGTCGGGAAAGTCAAATCTCTAACGCTAGATGCTACCATAGATGATGCAATGGCAGAAAGAGGTGCTGCCCTTTTTAAAACAAATTGTACCGCATGTCACAAAACCAATAAACGTTTTATAGGTCCTAATCCTACCGGAATTATGGAGCGTAGAAGTCCAGAATGGATTATGAATATGATTCTAGATCCAAAGTTAATGACAGAAGAAGATCAATGTGCAAAAGATTTACTAGTAGAATTTAACGGTGCTGCAATGGCAAACCAAAATATGACAGAAGCGCAAGCGCGTGATATACTAGAATATTTTCGAACCTTAAAATAGTATCAGTATGAAAACCATCCATTTATTTAAAGTAATTCCTGTAGCTATATTTCTTGTTCTTTTTTATAGTTGTAAAAATGAAGTAAATAAAGAATCAACGACGACTCAGACAAGTACCGAAGCTGCTTCAGAAAGTCAAAAAGGACAAGCTTTTATAGACGACGACAGTTCTACACCTAATGTGTTGCAAATTGCTATAAACTCGCCAGATCACACGACGCTTGTAGCAGCAGTTCAAGCAGCAGATTTAGAAAATGTACTTGTAAATGCAGGGCCTTTAATGGTATTTGCTCCTACAAATGCTGCTTTTGATGCTTTACCTGCCGGAACTGTAGAAGAATTACTAAAACCAGAAAACAAGCAAAAATTGGCTGCTATTTTAAAACATCATGTAACAGCAGGAAATTATGATAAAAACTTTTTAAAGAATTTCAAAAAACTAGGACAAGCTGATGATACAAATGTAAAAGTAGAAGTAAAAGGAGACGATGTATACATTGGCGGCGCAAAAATACTTGCAAGTGTAAAAGCTGGAAATGGTATTGTGCATGTCGTAGATAAAGTGATTTTACCCGAATAAAACGAATAACAACTAAATTTAAGAACGAATGAAAAAATATAAATTTCAATTAGGATCACTCCTTGTTGCTTTAATACTGCTTACAAGTTGTGGTAATAACAATGGTAAATCGAGCGGAGCATTAAATTCTAGCGCAGCAGAAAAAGTGTATGTAGCTCCTGGTGAACATGACGAATTCTATGCATTTATGTCTGGTGGTTACAGTGGTAACTTAACGGTTTATGGCTTACCTTCTGGTAGAATGTTCAAAGAAATACCTGTATTCTCACAATTCCCAACGTCTGGATATGGATATTCCGAAGAAACAAAACCTATGCTAGAAACGTCTCACGGATTTGTTCCTTGGGATGATTCTCACCATCCAGATATTTCTCAAACAAATGGAGAACTAGACGGACGCTGGATTTTTATCAACGGAAATAACACACCTAGAATCGCACGTATCAGTTTAACCACTTTTGAAACAGAAGAAATTATTGAAGTACCAAACAGTGCTGGTAATCACAGTTCATCTTTTGTGACAGAAAATACAGAATATGTAGTGGCAGGTACTCGATTTTCAATTCCTATTCCACAACGTGACATGCCAATCAATCAATATAAAGGAAACTTTCAAGGAGCGTTATCTTTTATAAGTGTTGATCCAAAACACGGACATATGGATATCAAATTCCAAATCATAATGCCTGGTTTCAACTATGATCTTTCGCATCCTGGGCGTGGAAAATCTCACGGTTGGTTCTTCTTTACCACTTATAATACAGAAGAAGCAAATACATTACAAGAAGTGAATGCTTCTCAAAACGATAAAGATTTTATTGCAGCCATTAACTGGAAAAAAATTGAAGAATATGTTAACAATGGTGGCGGTACAAAAGTGCCAGCAAATTATGCGCACAACATATATGATGAATCTACACATACGGCGACAAGTACAATGAAAAAAGAAGTACTTACGGTAAATCCATTGGATGTGCCTGGTGCTGTATTTTTTCTGCCTACGCCAAAGTCACCTCACGGTTGCGACGTAGATCCAACAGGACAATACATTATTGGTAATGGAAAACTTTCTGCGGATTTAACAGTACACTCATTTGACAAAATGATTGCTGCTATAGAAGGCAAAAAGTTTGATGGCGAAGCATACGGAATTCCTATTTTAAAATTTGAAGATGTACTTGCTGGAACTGTAAAAAGTGGTGGTTTAGGACCGCTTCACACAGAATTTGATGGCAAAGGAAATGCGTATACTACGTTTTTTATCTCTTCGGAAGTGGTAAAATGGAAGCTTGGAACTTGGGAAGTTATCGATAGAAAACCTACCTATTATTCCGTAGGTCACTTAATGATTCCAGGTGGAAACTCAAGAAAACCTTTTGGTAAATATGTAGTCGCATTAAACAAAATTACAAAAGACAGATACTTGCCAGTTGGTCCAGAAATGGAGCATTCAGCACAAATTTATGATATCTCTGGCGAGAAAATGGAACTTCTATATGATTTTCCAACGCACGGAGAACCACACTATGCTGCTGGGATTCCTGCGGAATTATTAGCGCCAAAAGCTAAAAAAATCTATCGATTAGATGAAAACAAACATCCATACGCAGTAACAAGTCCAGATCAGGCTAGAGTAGAACGTAAAGGAAAAGAAGTACACGTTTATATGTCTACCATACGAAGTCACTTTACGCCAGATAATATCGAAGGTGTAAAAGTTGGCGACAAGGTATATTTCCACATCACAAACCACGAACAAGATTTTGATGTTCCTCACGGCTTTGCAATGATTGGTCAGAATAGTTCAGAATTACTTGTAATGCCTGGGCAAACTAAAACCTCTGTTTGGGAACCTAAACAAGTAGGTGTGTGGCCATTTTATTGCACAGATTTCTGTTCGGCACTTCATCAAGAAATGCAAGGATATGTTAGAGTTTCTCCTGCAGATTCTAGCATAGAAATAAGTTGGTCACTTGGTGAAGACTAATACTAATTAATAGTTTGAAGCAGGCAGTTTATCATGCTGCCTGCTTATATCTCACACTTTTTATAGGAATGCTTATATAAAAGCGTAATCTCAATAACTCTTACTAAAATGAAAAAAGCAAGTATTCTTATGATCCTTGGTGCTCTATTATTAATGGGCTTGTTTAAATTTCCTTTGTGGAATATTATGCTAGGCGCGCCACAATATCCTGAACCGCTAGGAATGAATATTTACATAGATGGTATTCAAGGAATGAACGAATTTGATATTCAAAACATAGATGGCTTGAATCATTATATAGGAATGAAAACAATTCCTAAAGCTGCTGATATGTGGGAATTTAAAGTCTTTCCGCTCGTAATCGGTAGTATGGCAATTTTTGGTATGTTGATAGGATTTTTAGGCTATTTTGGAAAAGTAAGTTACCATTGGTTTCTAGGTTGGCTTGTGCTCATGACTATTTTAGGAATTTTAGGAATGTATGATTTTAATGCTTGGATGATAGATTATGGAACGAATTTAGATCCAAATGCGATTATGAAACTTCAAAATGCAGATGGAACGCCAATGAGTTACAAACCACCATTATTGGGACATCAAAAGTTGCTAAACTTTGATGCGTATTCATATCCACGTTTGGGCGGTTACTTAATGGGAATCGGAATGCTATTTACGCTTATTGCTTATTTTCTTGGGAAAAAATCAACAAAAAATAGCATATGAAACATCTAAATAAAATTGCCGTTGGTATTTTAGTCTTTTTTATGATGAATGCCTGCAATACAAGTCCTAAAGCTATAGATTATGGAAATGATGGTTGTCACTTTTGTAAAATGACTATTGTCGATAAAATTCACGGATCTGAACTCATAACAGACAAAGGAAAAGTATTCAAATTTGACGCCACCGAATGTATGCTAAATTATATGGCACAAACCAAAGATATTCAAATAGGAAACATACTTACAAATTATTATGAAGCTCCAACGGAATTTATTAAAACTGAAGATGCCACTTTTTTAATAAGTGAAAATCTGCCAAGTCCTATGGGCGCATATTTAACAGCCTTTGAAACTCGTGTGGCTGCTGAAAGAATTCAATCAGAAATAGGAGGAAAACTATATAATTGGGAAGCGTTAAAAATGCACTTAAGTAAAAAGTAATACATGAATCTACTCAAAAAATTGCTGGTTACAATTATCTTCTTCTATGGCGTTTCAATAACTGCACAAACCATAGAAGTCTGTAAGGATTGTAGTATTCGTTCACTCAAAGAAGCGATTGAAATTTCTACGATGTGTGATACAATTTTGGTCAGAAAAGGAACGTACAAAGAATACAATATCGTAGTAGATAAACCACTAACGATTATAGGTGAAAATTTTCCGGTAATTGATGGAGAAGACAAAGGAGAAATTATACGAATTACTTCAGATAATGTAACCATTGACGGATTGTTTATCATCAATGTAGGAACAAGTTACACCAGCGATCATGCGGCAATACGCGTCGTTAGAAGTGAAAATTTTGTCATACAGAATGTGGTATTAGAAAAATTATTTTTTGGAATTTACATTGAAAAATCCAATCATGGAAAAATCTATCATAACAAAATTATTGGCGACGCGCAAGACGAATATAATTCTGGAAATGGCATTCAATTGTGGTATTCAAAAAATATACTTGTAGAAAAAAACATTGTTCAGAAAGTCCGTGATGGAATCTACTTAGAGTTTTCAGACAATATTATTATCAATGAAAATACAAGCACAAACAACTTGCGATATGGCTTGCATTTTATGTTTTCTAATGATGATTTGTATACGAATAATACCTTCGAAAATAACGGAGCTGGAGTTGCAGTCATGTTTTCAAAACGTATAAAAATGCTCCACAATACGTTTAAGAAAAACTGGGGAACGGCGGCTTTTGGGTTGCTTCTAAAAGAAATAAATGATGCTGAAATTAAAGATAATGTATTTGAAGAAAATACGGTTGCCATTAATATTGAAGGATCAAATAGAGTTACCTATTCTGGCAATGATTTTATCAGTAATGGCTACGCTATCAAAGTGTTAGGTGCGTGTTATGCCAACACTTTTGAGAAGAATAATTTTCTATACAATTCCTTTGATGTTTCGTACTATAATAAAATTAATGACAATGTTTTTCAACATAATTATTGGAGCAGTTACACAGGCTACGATTTGGATAAAGATGGTATTGGCGATGTTCCGTACAGACCTGTAAAACTATTTTCATATGTAGTAAACAAAACACCTGAAACCATCATATTAATGCGAAGTTTATTTATTGATATCATTGATTTTTCAGAAAAAGTATCACCTGTATTTACACCAGATAATCTATTGGATATGACTCCACAAATAAAGCGATACCAATGATTCAAATAGAACAATTACATAAGCGATTTGGCAAAAACCAAGTCCTCAAAGGCATAGATTTGAGTATCACCCAAAAAGGAATCGTTGCCATTTTAGGACCTAATGGTTCTGGAAAAACGACTTTAATTAAAGCGATATTAGGAATGGTAATTCCAAATAAAGGCAAACTATTAGTCGATAACGTTTCCATAAAGAAAAACTGGAAATACAGAGATCAGATAGATTATTTGCCGCAAATAGCAAATTTTCCGCCAAACCTAACGGTGAAAGAGCTTATAGCAATGATAAAGGATGTACGAAATCGTGCGGGAGAAGATGAAAAATTAATAAAATTATTCAAACTAGAACCTTTTCTGTCCAAAAAATTGAACACGCTTTCTGGCGGCACAAAGCAAAAAGTAAATTTGGTACTTTCACTCATGTTCGATAGTCCAATAATTATATTAGACGAGCCAACTTCGGGCTTAGATCCTATTGCATTAATCCATTTAAAAGAACTTATTAAAGAAGAAAAAGCCAAAGGGAAAATTATCCTAATTACGTCTCATATTATGAGTTTTGTAGAGGAAATGGCAGACGAAATTGTGTTTTTATTAGAAGGGAAAGTTTACTTCAAAGGAAACATCAATGAACTAAAATTACAGACCAAAACGGCTAATTTTGAACACGCAATTGCTAACCTTTTAACTCAAGAAGATGTTTAAAATATTAAAATATAGTTTCTATGATTTAGTCCGCAGTAGATGGAGTTATGTCTACTTACTATTTTATTTATTACTAGGTTCTGTGTTGCTTTTTTTAAACAACGATTTATCAAAAGCGGTCATCACTTTAATGAATGTTATTATCATTTTAGTTCCGCTGATAGGAACCATTTTTGGAGTTATGTACTTTTACAATTCTAAAGAATTTACAGAATTATTATTGGCGCAACCTATCAAACGATCTTCCATATTTATAGGTCAATATTTAGGCGTTGCATTATCACTTTCCATGAGTTTAATTTTAGGATTAGGAATTCCTTTTGTGCTCTACGGATTGTTTCAATCAAACGAAATTTGGGATTTTGTTTTGCTACTAATCACAGGAATGTTTCTGACTTTAATATTTACGGCACTTGCGTTTAATATTGCGCTCTATAATGAAAATAAAATCAAAGGATTTAGTTATGCAATATTAGTGTGGCTTTTTATGGCTGTCATTTATGATGGTTTATTCTTAATGTCGCTAATTGCATTTCAATCCTATCCGTTAGATGGTTTTTCCATTGGCGCAACATTATTTAATCCTATTGATTTATCTCGAATTTTGATTCTACTAAAGTTAGATATCTCAGCATTATTAGGATATACAGGCGCAGTTTTTCAGAAGTTTTTCGGAACCAATTTCGGACTCTTTATTTCTATCGGAACGTTGTCATTATGGGTTGCATTGCCAGTTTTCAACATCTATAGAAAATGTAGAAAAAAAGATTTTTAAGGAGCTTTCCTAATTAATTCAAAATAACATGAGGACAAGACCGTTATTAATTATAAACAGTACAAGTAATCATTAATCTCATAGTATTTAAAAGTTGTTATTTCGTCATTTAATGAAGTTTTTTTCTTATATTTATATGGTTAAAATTAAACTTTAATTAAATGAGTCACACAAAAAAGTATATTTTCTTGTTCCTGATATTAGGAATTGGAATATTTTTTTACAGTTGTCAGCATGATGATATTGTTTACATAGAAGAGATTGAATCTTTTGAGCAAAAAAGAACAAAAAAGGTTGTTAGCCTGAATGAAGTTATTGGGCTTGAAACTATTATACGAAAAGTAGAAACCGTACGAAATGAAGGGAATTCTACTGCTCATCTACACAGCGAGAATACCAATTATCTAGGAACTCTCAATCTAGATCATATTGTGAGCATTACAGATGGCTATGGTAATGAAAGTTATACTATAGATATTGAAAATGAGGAAAGCGGCATAAATTTTGAAAAACTAAGATTAATATAAAACATATGAAAACAATAATATATATCCTTTTTGGAATGTTTCTTACTTGCGGATTTGCGCAACAGGATGAAACCGTATCAATTCACAAACTAGGAAATCACGACGATCAAGATTATAGTAAGAGCTATTATTACAAAGACATCAATAATGATTTAGATAAGTTTGTAGGAACGTGGAAATATGATGATGGAAACAAAAAATTAACCTTAGTGTTCTATAAAGATGTGCATGCGACATCAGGAAAAGATTATAGCGATGAAATTTACGCAAGATTCAAGTATGAAGAAAACGGAACAGTAATTTACAACACGCTTTCTGATTTCAGTGCTTCTTCAAAATTAAGAATAACGGGTTCTGGTTTCTATCCTAACAGCACAACAAAAATGAACTTGCATTATGCTGAACCAACCAATATTCCTTATGATAGGGTTGGCTTAAAAGGGCTAAAATATTCACCGAGTTTGGATATTGAATATTTACCGTGTGTAAGCCTTGGATGTAGCCCACAGCTTAAATGGGATCTATTTTTCGTGCGTGCAAGCGCTTCTGATCCAATACCTTTTAAAATTCCGTTTGATCTCACCTTAACAAAACAATAAAAAAAAAGCCGCTCAAATCCGAGTGGCTTTCTTATTAAAGCTATTTTTCATTTAGAGCTAAAACTCCATCAATTGCTTTTTAAGTTGTGCTTTTCGTTCTTCAAATAAATTCTATTGCAATTCCAAAAACGTAAAAAATACAAAATCAAATCATAAAAAAAAGAGTTAAGAGAAAGCAAACTGCCTCTAATAACTCTTCATCTTAGTTTGATTATTTTTTACTAATAGCAGGGAAGAAATCCCAACCTTTTTGACCGTAATTATCGAAATATTTTGATTCTAAACCATCAATTGGGTAACTATTACTTTCACCACCACCAATATTGCGATTATGTATTGTTTCAGGAAATCCGTCTACTTTATGAAAACTACCTTCATCATCTCTTGAAGTAACAAATATTTCTTCTTCCCATTCATACCAAAAATGCCAATTGTCCGTATACGTAGGAACGACCCAATTTCTAGTAGAACCATCAGTACATACTTCATAATGATATTCATATTTGATACGTACAAAAGCTTTTCTGTATAAATAAAGTCTACCTATGTGAAATAGCCATAAGTGTCTTCCTTTTAAATTTAAAGAACCTTCTTCTGTAGTATGCGACGTTGTTTTCCAATACGAACCTTCAATACCTATAGACAATCCTTTTACATCTGCAGAAACACTTGGTTTCACACTCCATCCGCTTTCGTTTTTAGTAATATCTACTTTCGTTTCTCCCTTTGCTATAAAAAACTCATGAGAAGGCGAAAGCTGTTCTTCTAGCACTAATGTACGATCATCAATATAGCGGTAGTGTTCATAAAAAATATAAATTTCCTCCGTACAACCTCTTTGATTATTTCGAATCACTTTATGAGGATTCATTTTTCCAATTTGTTCTGGTCCAGCAGGCATTGTAGCAGTCATTTTTCCTTTGTGCGCTTTGGCTCTTTTGACTTCTTTATTGGCTTCTTCTAGCAAGTCTTTTCCAGTATCCCAAACGCCTGGAACTTCTTCATGATTTGGACCTTTAATTCCTGTTGGCACAGGTCTGGAATGTGGGTTTTTCTTATCGTCAGGATCTGTAGGACCTAAAGGCGCATTTGCGGGTAACTTTCTTCCTTTATTTCTCAACTTTCGTTTCTCATCATCATCAATCATCACATTAAAGCTAAAAAATACATTTGGTAATATAGCTGCCGATATTGTGTATGGAGAAAAATTATATCCGCTAAACGTTTGAGGTGTATACGTGATTAGATTATCAGGAATACGAATGTTATTTGTTAAAACTTCGGAGTTTTGGTTTTCAGTAGTTTCTGGTGTATCCAAAGTGTATTCTTCTAAATTTCTAAATGATTCAATTAAAGTGACATCAATCGTATAATTTCCTGCTCTTTTTGATTGCACTTGAATCGTTTTGTTATAAGTACCTTCTGCGGAAGCTTGATTAGGAAAAATGGTTATGTTTTGAGTATTTCCACCGCTAAGGTTAATGTTTTCTTGTGTTTTATTTTCAACTAAAATTTCTACGGGAGTTTCAATATTTTCAAGTCCATATACTTCAATAACTAGATTTGTAGATTCTCCTTTTAATAAATTTAGTTTTCCTACGCTTAAATTCATTCCTACTACATTGCAAGTTGCTGAATTTGTGATGCCGTTTTCTGTAACGGTAATTTTTTGCAAACCAGAAACAGTATTTGGAATCTCACAAATAAGTCTATCAGGCGATTCTGCAATAATTGGAAGAACGTTTTCGCCAAGCATTACCTTTGAGTTCTTCATATTGCCGTCAAAATTCCCCTTTATATAACACGTGTTTCCAGCTCTTACATATGTTGGAAATTGCATATTAGACACTTTATTAGTTCGCTTCGCATCATTTATCTGTACAGGTATTTTAGCAATTACTTTTCCTTTTTCATCATAAATAGTAAGTTCTTGCGTATCACTTGAAGTTTTAGGAGAAAGTAAAATATCTAAAGAACGACTAGAAACACGCCTTGAATTCTGATGAAAAGAAACCGTATATTTTTCTAAAGCTTCTTTATTTTTCTTAGCTCGTTTTTTATCTTTTTTATTGGTGCCTGTTTCAGAAGGAATTGCCGAAACAGTTCCTGATATTTGATCGCCCGAATGTATTTCTGCGGGTAAATTTACGGTAATTGTGCCTTGAATTGTAGACACATTAATTCTCTGAAGCCCATCTTTAAGAGTGCTGTTACTATTATTTTGACCTGTGACGGAAAAATAGCAAAGTACACTAATCAGCAGACTAATAACTAGTTTGTTTTTCATAATATAACATGTTGATAGTTAATAATATTTATTTTTTATTCTCAGTAAAATACTATTAATTATTTGATTATCAAATAGTTGAAATACTGATTCTCATAGGTGTTTTCCCTTTTTATCCGAAATAAGATTATAGCTGGCGCGTAATTTAGGGTTTAAAAAAAAGGAGTAAGAAGATTTTTTTTCAACTCAATATTGATGAAAATAAGAGTTAAGCGATACAAGTATAGGTTCTATTTGTGAAAAAATTGCAGAAAATAATTTCTCGCACCTTAATTCATTTTAATTAGAAGTATTTGTTTAAAATGTGAATTATATAACTCAATTTAAAAATACTATAACACCTATTTCGAGTCGTTAGTTGATATTTGTAGTATAAAATTTAAGTTAGCCAAGAATCCGAAAATTTACAATTATTAACCTAAAACTATAAATTATGAAACTTCTAATAACCTTTTTTAGTGCTGTAGTCTTATTTACTAGTTCAGTAAGCAACAATTTAGAATCTTTAAATAACGACGTTATTACGTATGAGGTTGTGTTTGATGGTAGCGAAGGCGGATTGTGTTTTTTTACAGATAGTCAAGATGATGCCATAACTGTAGAAGATGATGAAAATAAATTGTTTGTGAAATTTAATCAAGACGCTAATTCATTTGTCGGGAAGACATTCACAATTTTATTAAAACCAAATAAGGTTGATAATGGTGTGTACAAAGCCAAATCAGTACTAAAATTAGAATTAAAATAAATAACAACATATATATAATTTCATGAAAATTGAAAAAGTTAATGCACGACAAAGCCTATTGCTGAAAACCAACCGTTAAAAAATTGGAAGACATTATTGATTAGTCATTTGTCAACATACCTTAATTAAAAACCCTGTACATCACATACAGGGTTTTTAGTAGTTATACGATACATAATTTAATGAGTATTCAATCTTAAAGAGTTTAAAGTCATTCATTATCATTCTTTGGTTTTATTTCGCTAATAATTGATCAAAATTACACCTATAAATTTACGATGTAAAATTAGTATAGTATCCAAAAAGCATTAAACACGGTGGTTAACAGCAGTAAAACAAAGTTTAGGACAAAAGATTTTCCAAATCTTTTTATAGAAACATTTAAATCAAATTCCGATACAGATAGTTTTATACTTAAGGAATTATGTACTGCCGATTTTAATCAGGTTCAAAATCTAATCTTCTATTAATTCTTAGTAAATTATAAAAAATCACATTAAAGTCTTAACTTTAAAACACCTACTTTTGTGCGCAACAAAAACCAAAGAAGTTAACTTCTCTGATTTTAATTTATAAAAAAACTGTCAACCTATTTTAGGATGACGCAAGCCTAAAGTATAACAGGTAAAATAGCATAGTATGACTGATGAAAATATAGCGAAGATTAATGAAGTAATAACTCAGTATTTTGATACAAATATTGCTGTTGATTGGATTCCTGTAAAGGAAATAATGCCTGCATTAGTTGAAGCAGGAATATTTGAGAAAGATGTGAAAAAAGGATTTCCAATGCGAAAAGTACTTCGGAGATTAGACCAAAAATCGGAACTCACTAAAATACCTACGGCACATGCAGAAAGAAGAACGGAAAACACGTATTGGTATTTGGTAAGAGAAGGCAAGGAATATACACCAAAAGAGGTAATTCCTGAGATCAGTAAAAAACAACAACACATTCTAGATATTAAAAACAGTGATGAGAATTATCTGTTAAATATTTGTGATGAATTATTAGGACAAGAAGCGTCAAGAAAACACACGTTTGATACTTTAGTAGGAAACCTTCATAAAAGAGGAAAAGGTAGAACAAAACTACCTGTAGACGCGTATTATAAAGAGTTGAAACTTGTCATGGAGTTTTTTCAACAAAACAAACCTTTTGAAGAATTGGACGAGAAAGAACAAGCGCGAATCACTCAAATAAAATATTATGACGAGCTTAAAAAAGAAGCTGTTCTTGCTAAAAGTTTTCGGTATATGAAAATCAACTACGCTCAATTTGAATGTGATGAAGCAAACAAATTGATCAGAAACACAGAAAACGATACATTGGTATTAAAAGAAATTTTAAAAGATTTCTTGAAGGATTAATATCTTTCAATTTCATACGAAATACATAAAATCTTCTTGAGAAATCAAGAAGATTTTTTTTGTAAAATAGGTCTCTAAGTGTGTAACCGATTGACTAAGTATAAATACTGCCTTAGAAATATTGGTGTAATCAGTTTTATTACTGTAAAACCTAAATTATTTATGCATAAAAGTATATCTAATTCATATTGGATTACTATATTTGTTATTGAAGATTTCTTCAAATTCCCTCCCTAGAAAACCAATCTAACTGCATCGAGTAGTTATCTATTTGTTAATAAGACAAAAAATAGTCCCCTATTTATTTTTGTCCTTCATTAATGAAGCCTAAATTCTTTAATAGTTATTTTAAATGAAATTTAATATTGGTTGGCACGTGTTGTATGTAAAATCTTATAATGAAAAAAAAGTTCATGATACATTAGAAAAAAATGGACTAGAGTCCTTTCTTCCTTTAATGAAAACTGTACGTAAATGGAGTGATCGTAAAAAAATAATATACAAATCTATGTTTCCTTCGTATGTGTTTGTGAAGTTAAAATCCCCAAGGGAATTTCATGATGTGTTAGATGTAAATGGCGTCTGTGCTTACATACGTTTTGGGAAAGAATATGCCAAAGTATCTGAAAATGAAATTACAAAAATTAAACTCTTGGTAGGAGCAGAAGGAATTACTGACATTGAAGTGACTCATAAGTTGCCTAAGGTTGGCGATATTCAAAAAATTCTATATGGACCTTTAACTGGTTTAGAGTGTGAAATTATACGAGTTGATAATACAAAGAAAATAGTAGTTCGCATTGAATCATTGCATCAAAACATTACAGCTACGATTCCGCCGTGTTTACTTTCCGATTCTTTAGTAGCATAATTTCTAGTAAAAAAAGACATAAAAAAACGCCTGTGAATAAGATTCACAGGCGTTTTTCTATTTTAAAACTATAACTTATTACCATTGACATGTAATAGTGCAGTAGTCTGTACAAACAGTACTAGGTCCAATGCAATGCGTATAATGAGTTCCTTCTGCTCCTATGCGTCCACCTTGTACTTCGTTTAAATTGCAAACTGAAATTGTTTTAAGTTGTAATGTTTTGTTTAGATTCTTTTTTTTCATAATTGAAAAGTTTAAAATGTTAATGAATAATGTTTTCACTTTCACCATAAAAGTGAAATGTATTGGTTTTAAAAAATAATAATTCGCATTGAATTAGTACATCAAAATAGTATACCTGTAATTCTTCTGATAGGATAATTTCTATTTAAAAATTATTTTTCTATTGGAGGACAACCAAACATAGTACACCAGTCCGTCAATTCATATACTTCACAAGGTTCATGAGTTCCTGCTGCTAAATCTGAACGTCCACCTTG
Source organism: Kordia antarctica (assembly GCF_009901525.1). Classification (NCBI taxonomy): domain Bacteria; kingdom Pseudomonadati; phylum Bacteroidota; class Flavobacteriia; order Flavobacteriales; family Flavobacteriaceae; genus Kordia; species Kordia antarctica. The sequence continues at coordinate 2,695,206 of NZ_CP019288.1, read as the reverse complement.
TAATTCGTTTAAATTAGAAACTGAAATTGTTTTAATTGTCAACTTTTTGTTTAAATTCTTTTTTTTCATAATTGAAAATTTTAAAATGTTAATGAATAATGATTTCACCTTTACCATAAAAGTGAAATGTATCGGTTTTAAAAAAATAATATGCCTCTTAAGAATTTAGGTAGAATAGCATTTCAGACTCACATATAAGTTTCCCGTTGCAAGTAGAACGTGTATTTACTTTAATGGCAGTTTTTACGACTACAACATTTTCTGAGGTAGTCTCTATAACTGAATTCACAGGCGGTAATTCATAGAGTTTAAAGTTTTTAATGGCTGCAAAATACCCTAAAGGCGCATCTTGCTGTACTTCTGCAGCTTCCAAAGTTGGTCGCAATGCAGTAGATTGCGCCACATGTTCCATAATACCAGGTTCTTGAAAGAAACCGTTTTTTGAAAAAACATTGTCTTCCGTAATAAAAAGTTTTGCAATGGTTTTGTTAGCATCCATATACAAAAGTTCATCTACCATAATAAAAGGAACTTTATGAGGTAAAGCCTGAATAATCTCTTTGTTATTTGTTCTATCTAAATTCATTGCGATCTTGCATCTTTTATCAGACAACAGTGTTTAATTATTATTAGTGTCCGATAAAATCTTTCAAATTCTTTTGAAAACCTAGCTATGAAAGAGTTTTTAAGACATCTTTGATGAACAACCATGCTTTTAGTTAATTTCCATTTGTAAGGAAATTATTTTGTCAAGAATAAAAATATGTAATTATGAACACTGTTTTTCAGTCAGTTACAAATTTGTCTTTATTCTATAATCTAACAGCGCAGCGGTCTCTTATCTTTTATCGGACAACAGTGTTTAATTATATAATACGCCACCTGAAATTTCAATATTCTGGCCGTTAACCCATATAGCATCATCACTAATTAAAAAACAAACCACTCTAGCAATATCATATGCTGTTCCCATACGTTTGATGGCGGTGTTTTTTAGTACAAACGATTTAACCATTTCATCATTCTTGCTAATATTAAAAACGCCTGTCGGAATAAATCCTGGCGCAATAGTATTAATCGTGACTTGTTTTCGTCCAAAATCTTTTAACATTGCCATCGAAACATTCTCAAGCGCCGCTTTTGAAGCTCCATACACAATCATTTTTTCAGAAGGTCTTGCAGCTTTGGTTGAAGAAATATTGATAATTCGCCCTTTAGTTTGCATGTGTTTATAACTGTCTTTCATTAAAATTAAAGGCGCTTTTACATTGACAGAAAAAAACGTGTCAAAACCTTCACTTGTAATACTGTTAAGTCTGCTAAATTCTGAAACTCCTGCATTATTGATTAAAATATCAAGCTTGCGATCTTCTTTTTCTAAAATTGGCGCAATCTTGGTTTCAAAAAAGCTATCAATATCTTTATTTATGGCAAAATTAGCTTGTACCAAATACGTTTGTATGCCATGATTTTTTAGTTCTTCGCTAGTTGCTTTTGCTTCTTCTTCCGAAGAATTGTAATGCAAAATGATATCTATGTTTTGTTTAGCCAATTCAAGCGCAATGCCTTTTCCTAATCCTTTGCTTCCGCCAGTAATCAACGCTAATTTATGTGGATTCATAGGTTTTGTTTTTTAAATGTTTTGTGTTGTTTCTGTTCGAATAATATCTTTTCTATATTTATTTCGAACGTATTTATTTACAGGAACTTCTACATAATATGTAATCAATGCAGCCAATGCAATAGCAATTGGAAGTGCAATTACAATAGAAGCAATCCAAAAGTTAATTCCCCATGATTCTTCCAAATACGGAATCAAAAAGCTGATTGTTAAAAATTGATGAATGAGATATAATGCGTATGATATTTTGCCTAAAAAAACCGTGGGTTTGCTTACAATGAATTTCAACTTTCCATTGATAAATAATACAAAAAGTCCAAAATAAATAGTTAGCATGACGCCATATTCCAGGTGACTCATAAAATATTGCGCTCTTCCAGAATAATCAAAAAGCATAATTTGCGCTACTAAATAAAACGCAACGCCAACATATTTTAATAACTTGTGATCGTCTTTTATGAAAATATTATAAAATAAAATTCCAGCAAAAAACAATGGTATGTATTGCAATAAAGGAATATCTAATAAGGCGTTTGTAAATAGTGTCTCATATGCGCTTGGCAATGGATAATAAGCAAAAAACGCCAATAATGAGGAAGCAACAATACCAATATGATGAATGTACTTTTGACATTTTAAGATGAAAATGATCAACATGACAATGTAAAAAAGCATCTCAATAATTAACGTCCAATAGGGTCCGTCTAAATCTGCATAACCTATGTAGAACTGAAACATCGTCATATTAGCCAAATAATCGCTTAGGGTAATATGAGCAAAATCTTCAGAGAAAGTCTGATGAAATAGAATCAAACAGAATGTAAATGTGACAACAACCCAATACGTTGGATACAAACGTGCCAAACGATTGATTATAAAATCTTTGCTACTTTTTATCTTGGTTAATGTCATGAAAATCACAAAACCACTCAAAATAAAAAAGATATCAATGATATTTGTAAAGAGACGAAAACCTATTTGTGCATCTTCTCTAAACAACATGAAATGGCATAATACAACAATGACTGTTGCAATGCCACGCAAAGCATCTAACTCGTAAAACCTCTTTTTCATACGTCCAAAATCTGAAACTTGTTAGGAGCAATTTCTTTTAACGGAAATGGATTAAACAATGCATACCGAAGTGGATTGTCTTTTAGTTGCTCAATTTTATCTGGAGTAATTTGCCACCATTTTTGAAACTCAGCGGAAGTACAAACGTCAATTAAATTGGTTGTATTCACATTTCCATAATCATGCGTGTCTTTTAAGATATTCTTAATTTGACCTTTAAGATTAATAGAAACTTTTTTGTTATATGTCGTATTAAACTGTAAGCTTTCACAGAAAAAAGCAATATTTACAATATATTTTGAGGTTTGTTTTTGAGCAATTTCTAACGCTTGAAACGAATCTTCAACGAACGAAATACTATCTGAGATTTCTTCATTTTTTGGAGCGTTATACACTAGTATTTTTCCAATTTTCGGGTATCTTTTTTGCAAATCAGTTACAAATTCTTCCGTACATATTGAATTATATTGGATTAAAATATCGACATAAATAAAAATTGAAGTTGCACACGCGGTTAAAATTTTGTGAAGCTTCAAAACTGCTGCTTCGGTTTCAATAACCAATCGCATTTCTACATACCGACAACCTAATTCATCTAAATCATTCAATACTTTTATCTCATCATACGTATTCAAATTAGATTCAATAATTGCATTTTGAATAGTTCCAGGATACTGAAAATTAGTATCGAGTTTAGGAAATCTAGAAGGTTCTGTGGTATAAAATCCGAGTTCTTTCTCCAAGAAATAATGAACGTATTTATCTATAATTTCAGGATTATCGGGCGCATGTTTTTGCTTAATTTCATCTACCGTTTTCGAACGCATTTCTTCAATAATCGGAACAATTACATTCGGAATATTTGTAATTGTGCTATTTTCTAAATCGTAAATAGCCGCTTTCTCTTTTCCTTCAACTAGCTGATTATGTGTGTATAATAAAAAATACATTCGCGATTGCTTAAGATTTATACATGAAAACTCCTTGAGAAGTGGTTTGGTAAATCTCTTTTGTTTTTTGTGATGGCGTAATTTCTGTTAAATTGGCATCGCTCAACAATGTGTTCCACGTTTGTTGAGTCAAAACTGGAGAATATGATTTCCGATTTTCTTCATCAGTATATTTCCACCAACCATCCGTAAGTCCAAAAGTGATTGTATTGAAATCTAATTTTTCTATTACTTCATTCACAATCAAATACCCATTAGAAGATGCTAATAGTTCTTTGATACGTGCTAAAGTTTCATTGATATTTAAGGTAGCATGTAATACATTACTACATATAATGATATCAAAACTATTTGCTTCAAATCCTTGTGTCAATGGATCTTGGTCAATGTTTAGCGTTTTATAATCTATAAAATCGTATGTTTCATTAAATTTACTTTTTCCAAATCTCAACATTCCACGAGAAATATCAGTATACATATATGAAGTAGAAATATTAGCTGCTTTTAACATTTCCAACATAGGTGTCGTGGTTCCTCCAGTTCCTGCTCCAATTTCCAAAATACGTACTGTTTTGTTAGTTTGTTGCAACGTTTTTGCAATTTGAGCAGTATAACCTGTAACGATAGTATTATATAAAACTTGGATGTTGGTCTTATAAATGGCTTCTACAATAGTTTTGTCTCCTTTAGGAAATAAAGCATTCAAATACCCTAATTTTCCACTAGCAACTTGTAGTAACAATGCACTGGTAGAATTCATTAATTTGATATAAGGGGAAATTACTTTCTGAAAATCTTCACTGCTATAGCTACCCGTTAATATTTCGCTTTCTAATATGTTAAATTCACTTTGTACAGTTTCCACTTTTTTAGTTGTAACTATCGCATCTCCTGTTATCAATATGTATTCGTTATCACTAAGAATATTGATAATTTCCAAAAATAATGCACGGTATTTCTCTAAGAAATTAAAATCTTTTTTTATTGATTTTAAAGAATAACGTATTTCTTTTTTAGCAAAGAAACCATGTTCCTGTAAATGAAGTAAAAGTTTTAATTGTGCATACCGCGATAAAATTTCTTTCCCTTCAGAAATTGTATTGTGAAGCAAGGCTTGCTCATCTTTTTCTTGTAAAGTATGTATGATAGACATTTTTTAAGTTTTAGCTCTTAGATCAATAACTTTTGATAGTTTTCTTTTGTGGGCAACATTGTGTTTTTTGCGAAGCATTACTAACGAATCATGAATTGTAATTGTTGGCAATACTCTAATAGTAGTTTTAACAGCTTCTTTTATAGAAGTTATTAATGTTGTGTCTTGCAAAGCTATATGAATATGTACATCATCAGAATCATAATTATTTGTTTCTAGTACAATTGCATGATCTTTAATTGCATCAAATTGATGAAGCACTTCAAATATTGCAGATGGATAAAATGTTGTGCCTTTATATTTTATACGTTGCGCGGTTCTGCCAAGTATCGGACTTATTCGTGCGGTATGTATGCCACATGCGCAAGGTTCGTAATGCAACGTGCATAAATCGCCTGTTTTGTAGCGAATCAACGGAAAAGCTTCCATTCCTAAAGTCGTAATGGTCAATTCGCCAATTTCTCCAGGCTTTACAGGATTATTTTGTTGATCTAATAATTCTATACTTAATAAATCTTCATTGTGATGACCGCCATTTCCATGTTCACATTCAGTAAAAGCTGTTGCCATTTCTGAAGATGCATACGTTGAGAACAAACGTACATTCCAAGAATCTGCAATTTTTTGCCCAACAGCATTCAGTGAAAAATCTTCTTTTCTAATGTTTTCTCCAATACAGATAATTTTCTTTACAGAAGAATTTTGATAATCTATGCCGTTTTCTATGGCATAATTGATAAGTTTCACAACAAATGAAGGCACGGCAATTAAATAAGTTGGTTGTAGCGATTCAATGGTATTCCAATGTGTTTTTACAGCGCCAATACCTTGTCTAATGATGCCAGCACCAAGTTTTCTAATGCCTAAAAAATATGCCAAACCTGCCATAAACTGCTTGTCTATAGTTGTGCATATTTGAAATATATCGTCTTTAGTAGCTCCAGTAAGTAACATAGATTGATATTCGTTTTCAGCTAAACGATCTAAATCAGTATTCGTAAGTGGAATATTAATCGGGCTTGCAGTAGTTCCAGAAGTACATACATAATCAATAATTTCAGATTTTGATACACATATCATATCTGATAAATGTTTTTGCAAATTCTCTTTTGTGATTACGGGAAATTTTTCTAAATCTTCTACAACAAATGTAGTAGGATGTATGTTACGCGTATCCATGATCGTTTTCCAATAGGTAGAATTTGCATATACATGTTGCACTAACTGATGTAGTTTTTGCTGTTGTGCTACTTGTATTGTCTCTAAATTCATGAATTGATCTTGAGGATTGAAAATCATAGAATACTATAAATAATAATTGCTTTAATGTAAGTTTCTGAAGTGTCTTTTATGAGTACAGTTACTTTTTTTTCGTTGGTATTGTCATGTGATTTTTCAGTAATAGTATAGGTAAGCTCTTTAGAATTGTTAGGAATCACAAGTTTTAAAAACTTGACATCCACTAAGGTATGTAAGCGTAAATTGACATTCAAATAACCTTCTAAAAGTTCTTTAGCAGTTTGCAATAAACAGACACCAGGCGTTATAGGATTGTTTGGAAAGTGTCCATTATAAATGTGATGGCTTTCTAAGAAAACCAAATTGGTTACACTAGATTCTTTTTCCGTGTGCTGTGCTGTAATTTTGTAAAGATTCTCTAAAAGCATACGTTGATTACTCTTTAATTTTCACTTTCAGTAAGCTATTACTGATTCCTAAATTATCTGTAATTTCAACAACTTCTAAACCTGCTTTATGAATAATTTCTTCAAATGTTTTATAATCATACATCTGACTTCTTCCATTGGCAATAGCTGTAAAATAAAGAGAAAATTGTTGCAATGAAAAAGCGGACGTTTCAAAACGTTGTCGATCCCAAAAAGCATCTTGTATGTAAATAGAACCTCCAGGTTTGACAACTTTTTTACATTTCATCAATATTTTATAAATATCATCATCATGGAAACAATCTAAAAATTGACTCATCCAAACAATATCAAATTCTCCTTTTAAATCTTGCGCGTCATCCAAAATATTAATTGGTTGAAAACGAATCCGTTCTGTGCTATATTCCATGCGTTCAAATTCGGCTTTAGCCATTTTAATTTGCCCAGGGAGATCACCAATAGTAATGACAGCATCTTTTGTATTGTCTAATAAGAAACGAGAGAATTTCCCTGTATTTCCACCTAAATCTAAAATAGATTTAAACGAATTTTTATTTAAAACTTTAAAAGCTTTTGGATACGATATATCTGAAAAGTAATGATCTAAATCTAACCAACTTTTCTTGATATGATCTGGTAATTCAGACAAACCATCGTACACAGTTGGCCAATCGCCAAGTTCTTTGAGTCCTTCAGGTTTTCCATTTACAATACTATCTTCTAGGTGAAACATACCTTGGTAGCATACATCATGTACAAAATTGATATTGATATTTGCCGCAATCTGTTTGCTTAATAAAAAGTGACCAGTTGTAGTTAAAAAATACTTGTCGCCTTCTAAATACACAATTTCTGCGCCTAAACCAGCATGCAGTAATACACGTATTCCATATTTGGTGAGTGATACTTTTTTTACAACTTCATCTACAGTCATACCTTCGTCGCCACTATCTTTAATGGCATCTAAGATTCCGAGATTAATCATTGATTTTGCGGATTGAAATATCATAGGTGCATAAGAAATCCACATGGCTTTTTTCTGTGCTTCTAAAGCTGAAATATTTTTTTTGCTAAACATGTTCATTGATTGTTCTTTCTATTATATTAATTGCTTGATCTCTACCATTTAATTGCAAAAACTTTTCTTTCATTTTTGCAGCATTTTCGTAATAACTATTGGTGGAGAATATTTTTTTAACCGTTTTGTTGATGGCAACTTCTGAAAGTGCCTTGTATTGAATGTACTCTCCAACATTCAAATATTTCATTCTGCCAGCAGTTCCCGGTTGATCAAATGAAATTGGAACAACCAATACTGGAACGGCATTACTAAGTGCGTCCATTACAGTATTCATTCCGCCATGCGTAATACATAATTTTGCTTTTGCCAATACTTCTTTTTGCGGCGCGTAACTCACAATAATCGTTTCGGGCGGAAATTCATCCAAAGTAAGATCTACGTCTTTATTACCTAACGAAATTGCTAATTGTACCTCAATTCCTTTAAAACTTGCACCAACAAGATTGAAAATATCTGGACGTAAGTTTAAAATGGTTCCTAAAGAAATATATACGAGTGGTTTTCCGTTCAACTTTTCAAAAGGAAAAGGAATAGGTGTTGGATTGTCGTCTATAAATGGACCTACATTATAAAAATAATCAGGTTTTTCAACTCTTGGATAATCCAAAAAACTTGGCATTTGCGCTATTTGTGCAAATGGTGAAACAGGATACATATTTCTATATGGATCATACACTGGAAGTCCATATTTTTCACGCTGATCGTTGATACTTTTAAATAGCGGGTCGAAATCTTTTACAAATTCATCCATCGCCATTTTATTACCTCTTAAAACAATAGGCGAAGTATCGTAAGATCGGACTGAAAAGAAAGGCGGAATGTTTTTTTCCCAATCCATATCTAAACCCATACAAACAGTTACATACGGAATCTTTTTTGCTTCTGCAATTGTGGAACCTGTTGCATCACTTTGATCTACTAATAGGAAATTTATTTTTTCTTTTTCAATAGCTCCTGGAAGTTCCGTAAACCAAATTTTAAACAATCCGGTTTGTCTTTTTCTCCAATATCGCATTGCGTCTATACCTGATAACTGACCCAATTGTTCCTTCATGTTTTTCATGGTGTCCGAAGGAATAAGTCTCCCAATTTTATGAAACTCAATACCAGCATCTAAAATGTGATGTTTCATTTCTTCCAATTGAAAAAACACAACTGTATGTCCTTTTTTTAGAAGTTCTTTTCCAAGAATTAATAAAGGGTTTACGTGTCCTAAAGTTGGTGGGGCAATAATTCCTATTCGTGCCATGTGTTTTATTTTGAAATTAGGATGATAGACGTATTTTTTAAGTATTGATTCACAATTAAAATGGTTTGAATGTTCTCTATACGTTTCTGTTTACACACTTTTGGAATGTGTTGAGTTGCTATTATTTTTTCTGAAAACCATACGGCAAATGCTGAAGAAGTAGGATATTCGCCCACATATTGTTTGTAATGTATGGAAGGTATTTCTGCGAAAGCGGTATTGATTTCAGTCAAATTAGCTGTGATTGTTTCATCTCCAGAAACTAGGATATCAATAGCATTGACCGTTATTTTATTTTCTTTTAGGAGTTGTTGAATGTGCTCATTAATTTCAGCTACAGAAGCCATAAAAAGCGTTTTCATTCCCGAAATACAAGCTTCATGATCTGTTTTTATTCCTGAGACTACTAAAAATGCGGCACCTTCTCCTAAAATTGGTAATTTTTCTTTTTGAAAATAGTTGATTCTGTTCGCTATTTTGGTGTAATCATCTGTAATTTCATCAGCTGCACCAATTAGAATGTGTTGTGTTGGATGTTCCTGAATCATCATCATACTGTCTAACACAGCACTTTCAAACGAAGTACCTTTGTTCACATACGTTGTATTGTACGCATCACATTTTGTTGCAATGGCAATATTTCCGGATAATGAGCTGTGTAACGATTGAAAAAACGGATTTGGCGACAAGTTCTTTTCTAAACTTTCATCCATGTCCAATAAAAATTTTTCAGTATTTCCAAATCCTCCAATACCAGTTCCAACAATAATTCCGTCTAATGGAACTGTGAAATTTTCTACACATTTTAATGCTGCAAAAACGCCTATTTTATTGAATTTAGAAATTCTTCGAATACTGTTTAAACTCAGTAATTCTTTGTAATTAGGATTGATAACTTGTAAATTATTCGCGGCTGTATGTTCGGGTATTGAGAACTCAAAAGTTTCGTCGGTCTGCGTTATTTCTAACGGTGACACACAAGCGGTACTTTTTATGTATAGTTTCATGTGCTCGTTTTTTGAAATATTAATGAGGAACAAAAACCGCCCATTCCTGCTGAATTACTCAATACATGAGTTATATTTTTCTGAGAAGTAGTTATTAATTGAGGAGTTAATGCATGTTCCGAAATAGGTGTCTTAAAGTTTAAATTTTTAAATACCGTATTGTGTTGTATAGCGAATATTGAAAAAATAGCTTCCATAGAACCAGCAGCGCCTAAACAGTGTCCTGTATATGATTTTGTAGAACTAAAAGAAGGCACATTGTTATTGAATACCGTTTTCATGGCAATACCTTCGGTAAGATCATTGTTTAGAGTTGCTGTTCCGTGTGCATTGATATAATCAATTTCCGAATGTTGAAGTCCAGCCATTTTTAACGCATCAGTCATAGATAATTGCAATCCACGACCTTCGGGCGATGTTGCAGACGGATGAAATGTATCGTTTCTATTCGCATAACCTATTAATTCAGCAATTGGAGTATGTTTTCTTTTTTTAATAGAACTTTCAGATTCTAGCACTAAATATCCAGCGCCTTCGCCAAGATTGATTCCTTTTCTTTTCGCATCAAATGGTTTACAAGCTTCTTTGTCGAGTAGAAGCAAAGAGTTAAAACCGTTGATTGTAAATTTTGCCAACGCATCCGATCCGCCAACCAGCACCATATCATACAATCCGCTTTTTATCATGCGTGCGCCTAATATGATTGCATTCGCAGATGACGAACAAGCAGTGTTTATTGTAGTGTGAAAGTTGCGAATTCCGAGTTCTTCGGCAATTTTTTCAGTACTATCATTTCCGTCATGTGTGGAAAGAAAGTCTTCATTGTTTTTGCCTTGTAGAAACGCGTTAAATTTTTGTTCGCTTTCGCGCATTCCGCCAGCTGTAGACGAGGAGACAATTGCGATTTTTTTTATTTCATCAGGAGATAATTGAGCAGTTTTTATAGCTTCTTTTGCAGCAATAATTCCCAATGCGCTAGTTCTCGTAATATTTTTTGTACTTGTTAGTTTTGCCAATTGTAACAATTCTGTATCTGAAGCTTTTACTTCTCCTACGGGCAATACATTTTTATGTATAGATTCTATATAATGTAGTTCGGTAACACCAGTACTTCCTGAAAGTAGTTTTTTGGCATTTTCTTCAACGCCAATGCCCAAAGCGGAAACGATTCCGATTCCAGAGATATAGATGCTCATAAATTTGTTGATTTAGTGCGTGTGAAAACGCTTGTAAACGCGTAATTTTATTCTTGTATTGGATGGTCTTTTTCCCACTTTTTGATGATGGCGAAAAAAGCGACTACTGAAACTCCAATCACAATCCATTTGGTATAGCCTTCAAAACCATTTTTGAAAAGTGCATTGAAAAAGATAATTTGAATGATGAGGTGAAAACAGGCGCCAGCTAAGATTGATTTTGTAGCATCAACCACTTGTCCAATTCCCCAGCTTCCTAGAATCATTGCGCCTAGGAAAAAGAGATTGTTTTGTAGGGAAACATCTTTTAAGAAACTTAAATGCCAAATGTACCATAAAACACCAATGATGAGATATTTTTTGATAGGTGTGATGCTTTTAAATTCTTCATGCAAATAACCTCGCCAACCGTATTCTTCTAATATACAGTATATTATAGTGATTATGAAAGCGAAAACAGCATAAATGTGTACATTGATTTCATAGTTGTTTTTTACACCTACAACCGCTAGTAATACCAACGGAATGGCAACCATAAATACGTTTTTTATTTTTGAGGTTCCTAAAAAAGTAATGCTCGTTGTTCTTTCTTTTCTTAATAGATATAAAGCGAGTAGTGCGGCAATAAAAATTCCGCTACCTTCTAAAAGTACACTGATAGCAATTGCACTAATTTTTGGAAGTTCTTCTATGCTTGTTTGCAAACCAAATACATCAAATCTAAATATATTAGAAACGACAATAGCTATGATGTAGAATATAAGAAATCTTTTGAAATTTACTTTTTGCATATAAATAGAACTCTTTATTACTTAGTTTGAAAACTTTAATAAATACTCTTTAATGTTTCTTAGTGTTTTATAATGAGGCTTGTCTGTTCCGTCTAAAAACGGCATCACATTTTTTGCTTCGTTGAATAATACCTGGTTTTTTTCAGACATTTGATTTTCTATGTCAAGGTAGTTAATTGCATTCATAACTGCCAAATATTGAATCGCAATTACTTCATATGTATTCATAATGACTCTGTTTGCAATAAGTGCGGCATTTGTTCCCATGCTGACTACATCTTGATTGTCATTATTTGTAGAGATATTGTTGATATAGTTAGAACTTCCTAACGTCATATTTTCTGAAACCGTTGATGTTGCAGGAAATTGTGTTCCTTGTAATCCTAAGTTGAGTCCTAAAACTCCTTGATTTATGAATGGCGGTAATTTACCATTTATTCTATCATTGAAAAGATAATTTAGTTGTCGCTCCGATAAGATAGAAAGTTTAATGATTCCGAGTTTTAGTTTGTCCATTTCGTAGGAAACATAATCGCCATGAAAGTTTCCGCCATGCAATACGTTTTCTGTTTCCATGTGAATTACAGGATTGTCATTCACAGAATTGATTTCATTGTGCAAGACATCTTCCGTGTATTGAATACTGTCGTGAATTGGTCCTAAAATTTGCGGCGTACATCGGATAGAATAGTAAGCTTGCATTTTGTTTTCAAGCACATTAGATTCATCAATGAATTTGTAACTTTCTGTTGTACGTTTTTTGATGAGTTTACTTCCTTTTAGTTGATCGCGCAAGCTTTTCGCGATATGCCGTTGTCCATGATGTTTTTTCGTGTTGTTTAATTCTTCTGAAAAGAAATCATCATATACACTAAATACTTCATACATTAATGATGATAATCTTACCATCCAATTTACTAAGTTTTTAGATAAGAATAGGTTTACATACCCAATTCCATTCATGGTTGATGTTCCATTGATTAACGCCAATCCTTCACGTACAGTGATTCTTAATGGCTTTAGGTTGCAACTTTGCATTGCTTCTTCCGTAGGAACAATTTTGCCTTTGTAAATTACTTCTCCTTCGCCAATTAGACTCAATGCTACATGTGAAAGTTGCACCAAATCGCCACTTGCGCCAACGCCACCATGTTGATAAATGACAGGTAAAATGTCATGATTTATAAAATTAACTAAGAGTTGAATAGTTTCTACACTAACTGCGGAATATGCTTGACTTAGCGTGTTGAGTCGCGCCAATAAAGTTGCTTTGATGAATATGGAATCGATGACATCGCCACTTCCTGCGGCATGACTTCGTATGAGGTTGAGTTGTAATTGTTTTTGTTGCTCATCATCAATGACATATTGCGCCATTGGTCCAAAACCTGTATTGACTCCATACACAATTTTCCCTTTGATATACTCTTTCAAAAAATCGTTAGAAGCCTTAAGATGTTTTAATTCTGAGTCACTAATGGATACTTTTTTGTTGCGATATAAAATATCAAATATATCTTCTGAAGTTAATTGCATGGTTTGAAATTTAAGATGCGCTATTTTCGATTTGTAATACTTTCTTTTGGAATAAATCGGCATATAATGAAGCATTTAAAACACTTTTTACCTCGCCTACTTTATAGCCAGATTCAGATATGCGTGTTAATATTTTCATTAAATGACTTGATACTTTAAAGCAATGATAGTTGTTTATGTTGATGATAAATGAATCACCTTCACGTTCAAACATTTCATAATTAGTTTTATTGAACGTTATGATGTCAGTATCTGAAATTTTCTGTTTTTTCTTCTTAAGCTTTAAAAAAGGTGATAAAAACCATTTCCAAATCGGCTTGTTTTGTGTTATAGCTTTTGAAGTCTTTATTAAGTGGTTATGAATACTTGGCCAATGATCCCACTGTTCAGGATGTGTTGCTAAGTGAATCGCAAAAGCGTCTACACATTTTTGTACTGCGTTTTTTACATATTCTTTGTCTGAGAAATCGGCTTTGAAAACAGCTTCGTAAAAAGTTGCATGAATTTTAGTATCCTGATGCCTTTCACAAATTAAAGGTATCATAGGGACATTTAGTTTTTTTGAAATCTCAGGAATCCCAGAAGTAATAAACATTTTTGAATTTAATAATTCGAAAATTTTACTTCTTTTACTGGTCTTCTCAAGCGTGTTGTTAAATCTGTCTAAATAAATCAATACATTTTTTCCATTGCGCAATGTGTTATATATCTGAAACGATGCATCTACGGCTTCTGGATCAATGGTTTTGAAAGCGTCAAAGTATTCTATTTTATTGCCATGTTCATCGAGTTTTACGTCCCATTCTACAATATTTTCTCCTTGAGTACTTTTTGAAACGATCGAAAAATCCTTGTTTAACATTCGTAAAGCACTTGCTGCATGCACGTATGAACCAAAATGAAAAGAGCAATAAATGGCAGCTTGATCTTGCGCTGGAATAGTGCCTTTAATTTGAATCACTTCTTCCGTCAAATATTTATAATGGTGTTTTAAATCTAATTCATTTAATAATTGATTGTAAATATTATTTTTATAGAATGAATTGTATTTATGAAATTCCTCTTCTTGGAAAAGATGGTATTTGTTTAAGTTGGCAAAAAGTATATCGGATTCTTTCTTGATGCTTACCAATACATTTTGTTGAATATCAGCAAACAATTCAGAATCTTCTTTATGAAAAACTTTCTGTTTTATTAAATCTATTTGTGTGTTATGATCTCCGAGATTTGTTATCATCATATTTTTTTAATTTTAATGATAACCGATAAGGACTAGGTCCTTATCGGTTACTTTAAGATTACTCAGAAATTGGTGCCTGAGCAATGTCAGCAGAAGCTGGAGAAGCATCTATGTCACTTGCATAGCTACCTTCTTTTTCAGCAAGAGCAGTAAGATGTACCATCTCTAAACGCTCTTCTAACTCTACAGATTTGAATCCGTCAATTAAATTTTGCATAATGAAAAATTTTAGTGGTTAATAAATTATTCAGCAGTGGTTTTCAATACTGAAACTATTTACAAAATGTAAATAATGCCGTTTATATAAAAAAATTATAAGTGTAAAGTGTATGTTTAAAAACTATTTAACTTTTTGAAAACCAATCGTTTTAAAATCATACTTAAGAAGTAAAGATTGATAAATAACCCGAAAATTAATCCGAATATTTCTCGGTATACAAGTGCTGTATTCCAATCAATCTCTTGCCAAGATAAGATGAAATCTTTAATATTGATTACATTTAAATAGGTTAGATAAACGAGTCCTAGAATTAAAACAATCATAATGATGTAGAAAAAAAAGGAGTAAAATAATAGAGGGAAGTTTTTGTAAGTGAATCTTAGTTTTTCCTTAAAAGTTATTTCCGTTTTCATCGTACGAAAAAATTCTTTTGGAAACAGCGTAGCTCTTTGAGTAAGGTTTTTAATACCAAAGAAATCACTGTAAACCCAATAACCATCGTTTCTAAGAAATGGATTTAAGGCATAAACCAACAAAATAAAGTTAGCGAAAATGAAAAACTTTAAGATGATTTTATAATCAATAGATTCAATGTATAAATATAAGAAATAAAAGAGAATATTCATTAACAATTGAAAATAAATACCTCCTAAATTTACAACAATACGTTTCCATTTGTTGAGGTTCCATATTTTAGATACATCACTATAAAATACTGGGAAAACGATGTAAATTCCAAAACCTATAATATCAGATGGTTGCTTGTAATAAGATGCAGCAGACGAATGACCAAATTCATGTACAAGTCCTAATGTGGCAATTCCGCCGTACATTAAAAATAGTCCGCTGAATGTTTCTTTTAGTGATGATTGTGTATTTATAATTCCGTCCGCATATAACAATCCAAAAAGTCCTGCAGTAAAATATATAGCAATTGGAGCTAGTATTAGTAATAGATATTTATGAAACAATATTGACATGAAAGAACTAACAAAATCAATGGATTTACTTCCAAAGAGTTTCACCTTAAAGTAAATGTAATTATATAAGGTACTTTGGTTTTTTGTGCTGTCGCTTATTTTTGTTACAAATTCATTGATGTGAGTTTCTAGAGTTTCTTTTTCTATACTGAGTTCATGAACTTTACTAATTGTTTTGGCAGTATCTTCTATACTGTGTTCTTTTTGTATAGAAATTAGCGCATCATGTAAAAGTTTTCCAATGGAATAAATTTTACCGTTATAATTTGCGGTGTAATAATCTTCCTCAACTTTGAAAAGCGTAATTTCTTTAATTAAATCATAGTGTATCATAAGTAATTATAATTTAATTAATGATTAATTTTTTAATTGTTGACATGAAGAACAATTAGTTTGTTCTGTTTTCTTTTACAAACTCAGCTAAGGTTGTCAATGATCTAAAATGTGGAGCCATCGACTCTATTTCTGTCACAGTAATGCCATAATCTTTTTCAAAAATTACAACAAGTTCTAGCGCATCAATAGAATCTAATCCAAGTCCGTCATTAAATAATGGATCATCTGGACCAATGTCTTTTGGATCTATTTCTAATAAGTTTAATCGATCAATAATTTTTAATTTGAGTTCTTCAATTAGGTTTTCCATGATTTTAGTTTTTTGTGGTATGTTTTATGCTGAAATTAATTCTAAGTAACTATTGTAATTTGTATTATCTGTGATTTCTATCCAACCAATTAAGCATTTTTTCATTCCTTTTTGTTGGATCATAATTGCTGCCATTTGTTGTAAAAAAGGGCGATCAAAAGAATTGGATACTAGGTATAAATTTTCTCCTTGAATGTTTTCTTTAATGCATATTTCTCCCATTACAATACTGGGTAATGTATACGTGAATAATGCAGGATATGAGGTTTTTGGATCTTCTTGTATGGCTTTTATATAATTTTCATCAGTTACATAACAACCTGAATGACTAGAAATAATAATTCCTGTGCTTAAAGGTTCATGCGTTATTTCTTCTTGCCTAAATAAAAGAGAAGCTGTTAAAATACCGAGCTTACTCACACTATCCATTTTATGAAATTTCGGATATTTTATGTTTAATTCTTTATATGCTTTAAATAAAAAATCATTGAGTTTTAAGGATGATTCCGCATTAAAAATAGTATTTCCGTTTTGGGTAATTGTATGATTGGATATTTCACAAAAACTCATATTATGCTTGTTGAAATATTAGTGCTGCATTTACGCCTCCAAATCCTGATGCAGTTTTTAAAAAGCCGCTGATAGGTTTTTTTTCTAACGTTGTAATTACATTTGCTTCATAAGGAACTCCTAAAGTTGTATATCCTAAAGATGGAATTAATAGTTGTTCTTTTAGTGCGTTTAAAGAAATTACACTTTCTAAGATTCCAGCAGCTCCAAGTGTATGTCCGTAATATCCTTTAAGACTATAAATAGGTGTTTTTTCTAAATTCGTATTGTTGATGGAAAGTGCTTCCATTTCATCATTATATTTTGTGGCAGTTCCGTGTGTTGAAATAAAATCAATCGCTGCATCAGGATATTGCTGTATGCAATTTTGAATCGCATTTGTTAAACCACGACCTTCTCTTGATGGAGCTACAATATGATGTGCATCAACAGTAGACGATCCGGCAACTAATTTTGCTGTGTTTGATTCTTTTTTGGAAGTCAATACAATAGTTGTACAACATTCTCCAATATTAATCCCTTTTCTGTTTACATCAAACGGTTTGCATAACTCTTCACTCAAAGCATTCAATGCATAAAATCCTGATAATGTAAAATTACTTACCACATCTCCGCCAACTATAATAACATGATCGTAAAGCTTCGTTTTCAATAAACTATCGGCATAAATGATAGCTTGTGAGCCAGAAATACAGGCGTTTGATATTAAAATTGGATCATTTGCAAATTCAAAAAAAGCTTTTAAAACATTTTTAAATTCTGATAATAAAACTCGCTTTGATGGAATTTTATCATTTTTAGTTTCTGCTAAATCAATATTTCCTTTTGTGGTTGAGTATATAAGTAATGTTTTCGGATTTCTAGGATCAATATTTGTTTCTTTTAGCATTTTATCAATTAATAGAATGCTTAACTTTTCTAGTTTTGTGTATTGATCAACAGCTCCTAATACTGAAAAAGAATCATCAACAAGCGTTGCATCTATAACCGAAGTATAGGTTTTCCTTTTAAATAAAGGATGCGTATTTGGTTTTAAACCTGAAGCACCTTGGCACAAAGCCTTAAAATTTTCTTCCATAGAAAACCCTAGTGGACTTATTAAATCAGTATATAAAACGTGTGATTCTTGGTGCATTTCTTTAGTTAGCTTCTAACCATTTTTGTTTCCAATCTTTTACAAAATCGGGATTTGTAAGCATTAGTTTTTTATCAACACTCGTCATTACTTGTACCGTTTTTCCTGTACAAACGAGTTCATCTGATTGGTTGAATATTTCATACGTGAAAATTACTTTCGCACTTTCGGTAGGCACATACGTAATTTCTACTCTTAAAATTTCATCGTATGCAACCATTTTTTTATAAGACACTTCTAAATCTACCAATGGAAGCATGCATTTATGTTCATAAAATGTCATGTATCCAAAATTGTATTTCTTTCCAAAATACTCTCTGGCATCTTCAAAATACTTTACATATTTTCCATGCCAGACAATTTGTAGAGAATCTACATCGCTAAAGCAAACTTCTATGTGTTTGGTTGCTGAAATGGTTTTCATTTGGTGGTTAATCGCGAACGAAAAATAGGCTTATAGGTTTGTAATGGTTTGTTTGAAGGTATTTTGCAGATTGATGCTTTTTACTTTCGCTAAATTTCTTTGTAAAATTTAGTTCTGATACTTCTTCCACTTTTTCCGTAACCATATAATGATACGTTAAAGGAAGTTTAGATTTTAGCTTTGCATCAACCATAAATACTTTTAAACTGGCGTTAAGGTTACTTCTTTTTTATCTTGTTTTATAAGGTATTCAGCAATATTTTTTGCAATATGTAAATTGCATTTTTCTGACTCGTACAAATATTGTCCTATCGGGTTTACTTCTAAAAAATAATACTTTCCGCTTTTACTTTTTATCAAATCAATGGCGCCCATAGCTAAATCAATCGTATTCATTAATCTAGTGAGTTGTTGTTTTAGAATTTCTGGAAGTTCGTATGCAACATGGTGTATATTTGATTGCGACATTATTTTTTTTCTGTCGTCTGTATTATATCCGGCATCACAAAGAATTGCGGAAGCATAAAATTGTCCATCTATATAAAAAACACGTATTTCATAATCGGTATCTATTTTTTCTTGGAATAAAGTTGGGAAAAAGGAAGTAGCTAATGTTGCTATATCGTCATTTTTCAAAGCTTTGGCAAATGAAAAATACGAAGTGTCATTATCTACATAATATCCTCTACTATGATCTGAAAATTGTTTTACGATTAAACTTTCTGAAGTGCATTCTTCTAAAAATTGTGCTGCATGTTTTTTAGTGTTTAAAATCTTGCTTGAGGGAACTCGGATTCCATATTTTTCAGCATGGTTTAATACAGTGAGCTTATTCAAATAAATACTTGGGTAAGATGACACCCATTTTTTATCTTTCAAACATTCATACATAAACTGAGTAAAAAATTTTACTTCGGAATGTAGTTCTTTGTTTAACTTACTATAAAATTTAGAATCTTCACTTGAAACAAATTGCTGCGGTTTCATAAAATGACGATACCAAACTACATTTACAGATTCGTTTAAAGAAATATTATTATAAGAAAGTTGCTGATTATTAATGTCAACATTGATGTCTTCAAAATTTATAAAAACATCTTCTATTGTGAGTTTAATGAAATCTGCTTTTAAATAAATCAACCAATCTAAAACAGGATTCGTTCCTTGTTCGTAACTACTTGTGCCAAGGATAAGAATCATAAAGACTTATTTTTTAAAAGTTTTTAGATACCATTCGTTTAAATTTTTGCCCCAATGCGGTAAATAAGTATACTTTTCATCATTCTTTACTTTTTCTGATTCAAATATTGGTGCTGCTTTTTCAAACAGTTTAATGCCTTTTTCTTTATCGCCACCTACAAATCCTGGAAAATAGTAGTAAAACTTACCGTACATTAAAAAGGCTCTCGGATTGTTTGGGTCTTTTTCGACAGCATCTTTTAACAAGGTTTTTACTTTTCCAGTATATCTTGGGCCACTACTTTTTTGGAGCTCAATTTTTGTCATGTATGCTCTTGCCAAAAGCGTCATTACTTCAGAATTATTAGCTGTTTTAATTGTTTCTTCCAATTGACTGATCGCTTCATTTGTTAAATCTTCTTTATCAATTCTCCAGCGTGTTAAAATTAATTTACAATACGCTGAGTAGTACGAAGGCAACCATTCATCAGGTGAAACTTTACGCAATCTTTCAAACCGAAAAAGTACATCTTCGCAGGTGTCTTTGTCTTTTATGCTATCTAAAAGAAGGACATTTTTTTCTAAAAGTTTTTCGAATTGTGTTGCTTCTTGCGCAGTTACTTCTGAAAATCCAGCAGCAAATATCGTAAGCGTGAGTATAAAAATTAAATTCTTCATAACGTATGAATTAATTGTTTAATAAATTGTCTATAAACTCATCCGATTTGTCAAGTCCCAGGGTAATATAACAACCTACAAATATGAATCTATTGTATATTGGTTGAATAGCGCGTCTGTTGGAAAAATCGGTTGTTGAATATTCATAACCAAAAGTTTGTGTCTTTCCTAAAGCATTTGTAATCGTTGTAATGAAAAGCACAGGTGTTTCTTTAATTTTGGTTGAATATATAATATTTGCATTCAGCGTCTGATATGCTATTGTTTTATCTAAGTTAAACTCAGAATTGCTTCTATTTGGATTAAAATAAGATCTTCCTGAAGCATATTTATATGTTAATCCTGTAATGATATTTCCTCCAAAAAAAGAAGTGTTCAAAGCAACAGAAGCTGTATGTTCTGAAGCAAAAGGTACGTTGGCTTCAATAGGAAAATCTCTATATAAACGTTTGGTGTCTAAGTAAGAATAATTAAAACTATAATTAATTTTATTAAAAACATTTCGACCTCTTCCCGAAATATCAAATCCTCTGGCAAATCCATTACCAGAAGCATCAAGTATATTTGATTGGCTTCTTACTAATCGTTTATAATTCTTATCAAATGCTTCAATTTTAAATGTATGATCTTCATATTTCTTTTCAATTGAAAAAACCCAATTAGAAGCTTTTAAAAATTCTATGCTTGGTGCTTCCAATAAATTAAAAGGTGAAGTTTGTTGGAAAAAATCTCCATAAGAAAGACTAATATTCCACTTCTTATCATTTTTGTAAGTTACATTGAATCTTGGTGCTAGATTTTTTTTCTCTGTTAAAGAAGAATGTTCTGCTCTAAAACCAATAGATGTAAATAAATTTCTTACGAGCCTGAGTGTTCCTTCTGCATGAGCAGCTACTAAGTTATCAGTAACAATGGTTTCGTCATCTCCAGATTTGAATAATGTTTCTTGATGAAAAAATTCTGAGCCTACATTTATTGATAACGCTTTTGTTGCTGTTGTTTTTATATTTCCTTTCAAGTGAAAATCATTGCTTCGTATTTGAAGCGGAACTCCACTAGTTGTGATTGAATTTTGACGAATATCTGTCCGTATCATATCATCATTATGAGCAAAAGCCATTCCGAAATTTAATTTAGTTTTTGAACTTAACTCATAATTTAAGGTTGCTAAATTATATGAATTGATATTTTTAATATCAGAATCTTCTTTAATACCCTTATTTTCAATACTTTCGGATGAAGATGCTATTTTGCTTGTGGAAGCATATGAAAAAAGTTTAAAATAGCTGTTTTCATTAATCTTGTATTTGTAAAAAAGATTTGCATCCAAACTTCTAGGTCCATTGTCTAATTCTAAATGCGATAATGTGGGTTCTTGAATTTGTGCATAAATTCCGAAATTCAAATAATTTACTTTTACTTCTAAAGATTCTTTTTTATTAATCAGCCAACTAGTTTCTACATCTACAAAAAAAGGAGATACCAATATTCCAAGCGTATTTGCTGTTGGTCTGTCTTTTGATTTCATTATTAATATAGATGATAAAGCTTGTCCATATTCAGCAGAATAACCACTTGCATTAAATTCTAAATCTTTAAAAAATGAAGGCGAAAACCTAAAACTGCTACTTTGCCCTTGGACGGAAACGCCTAGTTGATTTCTTAAAATCATGCCATCAAAAAAGTATTTTGTTTCTGCTCCTGCGCCACCTCTAACGGCAAGTTCGCCCGTTTCTCCAATCTGTTGTGCTCCGGAAACATTATCTAAAGCAGAAATAATATTTACATCGGAAGTATTTATCAAAACATCTAATTCCTTTATAGTTTCAGAAGCGATAGGACTTATTTTCGTAATATTTCTATTTCCTTTAATAATAACTTCGCTCAAGCTATTTACCTTATTAAATAAAACAATATCAAATTTGATTTCTTTTATTCCATCACGTATAATAATATTTTTAAATACATCTTCATATCCTTTTTTATGAGCGATAATCAATAAATCGGTATTGGATACCTGATCTATCTCTAATGTGTAATCTCCTTTTTCGTCAGATTCTGTTTCGTAAAGAGTTCCATCTATAAAAATAATTACTTTAGATAATGGAGTACGATCTATATAGGTTACTTTTCCTGAAATTACAACTTGGGCATTGAGCGCAAATCCATAAAGACAGAAAAATAGGAACGCAATTTTTTTAAACATGTATTAATTTTAGCCAGATAGAGGATGATAATCACCTCCATCAATTGAAATAGTTTGTCCGGTTATAAATGAAGATTTCTCTGAAGCCAAAAATGCAATAAGATCACCAACTTCTTCAGGAGTACCAAACCTATTTAATGCTATTCCTGGTTTAAATTTTTCTTCTTCCAAATTAGAGATCATACGTGTGTCAATAAACCCAGGAGTAATTACATTCACTCTAATATTCTTTTTGCCTACCTCACGAGCTAACGATCTGCTAGCTCCTATAATTCCTGCTTTTGAAGCACTATAATGTACTTGTCCGCTCCAACCTTTTACACCTGAAAGGGAAGAAATATTTATAATATTTCCTTTTCGGTTTAGAATCATTTGTTTTAAAACTTGTTTGGTAACATAAAAGATAGAATGCAAATTGGCAGCAACTACATCATGCCATTCTTGGTCACTTGTAAAAATGATCAATTTATCTTTGCGCATTCCTGCATTGTTAACTAATACCTCAATAAATGAATCTTGATTATCTGCGATCCACTTTCCAAGTACGTCTGTTACAATAGTACTATCCGAAACATCAAATGGTAACAAAACAGCTTTCACTCCTGTATCTTCAACAGCTTTTTTTGTTTCCAACGCACCTTCGTGATTGGTATTATAGTTAATAATAATATTTAACTTTAACTCGGCTAATTTAATACAAGCAGCTCTTCCAATACCGCTTGATCCGCCTGTAACTAATGCATAACGATCTTTCACACTGATTCAGTTTATGTAAATTTTTATAAAGATGTGGTTTTTTGAATATAAAATGTTGGAATTTTGAGCGTATTTTAACAACTGAGCAGAGCTCCGCTTCCCTTTGTCACATAAGGTTTTATTAAAAAAAAATACGAAAATAATGGGGGGAGATATTTGCATTGTTCAAGGGGAAGAACTTTGCTTTAGAATGACAAGTATAGTGCTTTTTTTATCAAAGAAAAAAATTATATAACCAAAAAAGTATAAAATTGTGATGGTTAATCTAAAATTCTTTTCTTGCGAGTAATTGAAAACTTACAATAAGATTTTCAGACTAATAAATGATAAGGAAATTGGCACTTTTGCGTAAATACAAACTTTAGTCTAGAGCACATTTCCCTTGAAGTTTTTATAGAGTCTTTATCAATATAAAAAGGGAATATAGTACTTAAGGGAGAATGTTTCATTTTTTAATTCAAGTCGAAGTGAGTCTTGTTTCGTTACTAAGTTAGGCTTTACGGAAATGAGAAGCTTTTTTTTTGGAAACAGTCTCTGAGCTATTTAAAAGCAAATAAAAAAAGCTATTCATCTGATATACTAATGTTTAAAACACATAAATTTCGGACACGTAAAAAAAATCGTATTATTAATCTTTAGAAAACACAACCAACCAAAAAAATACTTCATAAAAAAAATCATCTTTCTTTTCGGACTCTTTATCTGTTTTACATTCTCAATACAAGCACAAACAACCATAAAAGCAAACACTTGGTATAAACTCGAAAACGGAAAAAGCAAAGCGAACATAGCAAATAACGGAGACAAGAAAACGGGCGCAGTTATGATAGTCAAAAAATCTGTGTTTACTGGCGGACACTGGAAATTCATTCCAAAAGCAAACGGATTGTATCAATTGCTAAACAGAGATTCTAACATGTATTTGGCTAGCTACGGTGCAACCAAAAGAGGTTCAAAAATAAAACAAACAGATACGCCTGGCGGCGGCGCACTTTGGAAAGTAATTCGACTTCAAGGCGGACGCATATTAATACAAAACAACGCTTCCTTATTATTTATAGGAATTATAAAAGACCAAGATAAAGTGCCATTGATTCAAGCTGGCGCGCTCAGTGAAAGAATTACGTGAAAGCCAATCGAAGTAAAAGCAGGAAATAATACGCCAAGTGTAACTACAGGAAACGGATTGCCGAAAAACACAAACATCAATGCTTTCAAACCAACGAAAGGTGGCAGAATAGCAAGAGTTGTTGTCAGATATTCAGATCAAATTTCAGTAATTGGTGAAAGACCTAGAAATGGACAACGAATTTATTTCTTTCCACAACAACTAGCAAAAGCCAATACAGACGGAATAAGTTTTGATGCGCAAAAACCTTCAATCTGTGGACAAACATTTCTTATTCGTAAAGTATTACCAAAAATCATATTAGACAAACCAATGCCAAACATGCGAAACAGAGTAAATGATAATTTTATGTTTGTGGTAGAAATTTATTAAAGTATCAAATTTGACAAAAGATTACTAAACAACATTCATCTAAAAAAAAACAATAAAAAAATGCCTCAGTTTATCACTGAGGCATTTTTTGCATACATAAATATATGGGGAAAAATTAATCTATAATGTCTTCTAATCTTTTAATAGTTTCCAATTCAGATTGGATAACCATTCGTTGCTTTCCTAAAACGCCCATCATTTGCGCAGGAATATGTGGTTCCGTTTTATTACTTAACACTTCGTTGTACTCTTCCAAAGCGGCTTTTTCTCCTGTAATAGCAGCTTCTAACATTGCTTCATCATTATCTGAAGAAAACCAAGATTTAACATCCATCCAAGTTCTGTGTGCAGCTCCTGCAACGCTTCCACCTTTGTCTGGCTCTTGATTCAAGTTTGATAATTCTTGCTTAATCTCATGTCCAAAGTTATAACGCTCTGCTGATTTACGCTCAAAAAAACGTGTCAAACCATCTGATTTTGCGTTTTCTGCAGCCTTTTTATATCCTTTTTCTGCATCGTAATTTTTTTCTAATAAGCTATTTAACTTATTTCCTAGTTCATCTGTGTAATTGTACATAGTATTTTTTTTTAATTGTTAAACAAATAATTTAATGTTTGCCGCTACGACATTCTTCAATATATTCCACATACTTGGTTGCCAAATCTGTCTTTTGTGTTTCAGTCAATACCTTTCCAGCTAACTGAAAAAAAGTATGTTCTTCGTCTTCCAAGTGATGTTCAACTTTATGCTTCAAATCTTTCGCGTATTTCAGCCATGCTGACGAATCACGTTCGGTGACTTCCAACTTTTCTACGAGTTCATCAATTTCATGATGTTCCGCAATTCCATGTCGTGCATGTTTTTGCATCATATCATCACTAATCAATGGTTTGTAAAAATGACGTTCTTCACCATCTTCATGAATTAGTAATTCGTGCTTTAAGGCTTCAAATACTTGCTTTCTTTTAGCGCTGTCGCCAGAAGTATCTACTAATGCATCTAGCAATTTGCGTTGAATATCATGGTCTTTTCTAATGGCTTCAAAAATGTTCATAGCAGTATTTTTAATTTTTTTGGTGATGATAATTTCGGGGGCAACCGAAATTATCATCTATATAATTTTTTATGTATTACTTTTGAAAAAACTCAGAATTATTTAGAGTAAATTTCTTTGTAACCGTCTACTTTGGATTTTAACGCACTCATACTTGAATAATACTTGTATGCACCATTATACAATCTGTTTGGACGCTCTCCAACGATGTAATGCTTTACATTTAAGTCTGGAGCATTTAAAGTAATTTGATCGGAAACACGTAACTTTTTGTCTCCTAATGTTGTACTACCTTTTACAAGTTCAGAAACAACGATTAAGTTATTCTTACTAGCGTATATTTTTTTAATTTTGATGTTGTGTTCTACACCATCAACTTCAGCTTCAACTAAAATAGTACGTTCTTCTTTTTCGCCAAATTCGTCAGGCATATCTACATCGATATATGGAACTTCAACTTCAACTTCTTCCATGACTACAACAACTTTAGGAACTGTAACAGTTGTTGTTTTCATTCCGACATCAATATCAGCCCATTCTACATCAAATGATGGAAGTTGTCCTTCTTCAACAGTTACATCTACATCTGGTAATACAGTTTCTTGCGTCTGCTTTACATCGCAACTAGTAGCAAATACGAGTGATAATGTAACGGCAGTTAATAGTAATTTTTTCATATTATTGATTTTAAGTTAGAAATTATTTATTGTTATTTATTATTCAAATCAACTATCGATTTGTTGATAACAAAGATATTTTGAATACGATATTTTGATTAACGGAAAAAAAAGTAATCTTAACTCAAAAAAAATAATATGTCATTTTTAGTGCTTTTTTCTCTAATTTTAGTTCATAATTAAACGATTTAGTAGAATTCAACTCAAAATAAGACATGGGAAAGCATACGTTAAACAAGGAATTTATAAAAGCATTGCGAACGCAACCAGAAGAAATCATAGATGTATACAATTTAACTTATACAACACCTGAAATTTTAGACATTAAAAGAAAAAAGAAGCGCAAAGACTTCATATATCTCTTGCGCAAAAAACGGATTACTGATAAAGTCGATCTAAAACGCTTGGAAAACTTAGTAATTCCGCCGGCTTGGAAAAAAGTAAAAATCGCAAGTCTGGAGAATGCACATTTACAAGCTACCGGCAGAGATGACAAAAACCGGAAACAATATCGGTATCATCCGAAATGGCAAAAAATTAGAAATCAGACTAAATTCTTCAAAATGGTCGTCTTTGCTGACGCATTACCAAAACTACGAACACGTGTCAATATAGATATTGAACAAAAACAATGGACACGAACTAAAGTATTGGCAATTGTAATAAAACTTTTAGAAGAATCGCACATTCGAGTTGGGAATGCGTACTACACCAAAAAGAATAACACGTATGGTTTATCGACTTTAAGAACGCGACATTTAGATGTTTTTAAAGATAAATTCACGTTACAATACATTGGTAAGAAAGGAAAAGAGAATAAAATTACCATCAAAAATAAAAAGCTTACACGTTTAATTAATAAATGTGAAGAAATTCCAGGTTGGGAACTCTTTCAATATTATGACAGTGATAATAATAAGCAATCCATTGACAGCGGAATGATCAATGAATACATTCATAACTTGTGTGGCGATATATTTTCTGCAAAAGACTTCAGAACTTGGGCAGCTTCTCTAATTTTCTTTGATACGCTTTCAAATGTTCCATATAGTGATGATTTAAAAACTAAAGAAAAACAAATTTTAAAAGGAATTGACGCTGCCGCAGAAGCATTAAACAACACGCGAAGTGTGTGTCGAAAATATTATGTACATCCTGTAATTGCAGAACGCTTCTTAGATGGAACAATTACGCCATACTTTAAAATGGCAGACGAATTTCCTGCATCCAAAGAAACCGAATTACAACCAAATGAAAAAGCACTCAAAGCATTGTTAGAAACGTACACACCAAATTTTAATAAACCGCTGGAATTGCAAGTGAAGTGAAAAGAAATTATAAATGCTAAATGTAAAATTATAAATGTAAAAGTTTTGTTTCGAATAAACGAATAAACGAATAAACGAATAAACGAATAACGAATAATGAGAAGTGAAAAGTGAAAAGTGAAAAGTGAAAAGTGAAAAGTGAAAAGTGAAAAGTGAAAAGTGAAAAGTGAAAAGTGAAAAGTGAAAAGTGAAAAGTGAAAAGTGAAAAAGAAATTATAAATGCTAAATGTAAAATTATAAATGTAAAAGTTTTGTTTCGAATAAACGAATAACGAACAAACGAAAAACGAAAAACCAAAAAAGGAGCAAAGCGACAAAAAACCAAAACATTTAACAGAATAAATTCCACATATGTTGTAGTTTACTCTGTAAAATGTTATATTTGCAGTCGTAATATAATTCACTACAACTCAACAAATAGGAGGAACGATTTCATGTCATTTGAACGAATTAAAGAAAAACTAAACATCTTAGCTGATGCAGCTAAATATGATGTTTCATGCTCTTCAAGCGGAAGTAATAGAGCAAATAAAGACAAAGGTTTAGGCGATTCAACCGGAATGGGAATTTGCCACACATACACAGAAGATGGACGTTGTGTGTCACTTTTAAAAATATTATTAACCAATCATTGTATTTTTGATTGTGCATATTGCGTTACACGAAAAAGTAACGATATCAAACGTGCAGCTTTTAAAGTGCAAGAAGTAGTCGACTTAACAATTAATTTCTATCGTAGAAACTACATTGAAGGATTATTTCTAAGTTCAGGCATTTTCAAAAGTGCAGATCATACAATGGAACGTTTGGTTTCAGTGGCGAAAAAATTACGCTTAGAGGAAAACTTCAACGGATATATTCACTTAAAATCTATTCCTGGTGCTTCAGACGAACTTATGCGTGAAGCTGGTTTATATGCTGACAGATTAAGCGTAAATATCGAAATTCCAACGCGAGAAGGTTTAAAAAGGCTTGCGCCAGATAAAAATCGGGAAGATTTTATCAAACCCATGAAAAAGGTTAGAAATGAAATCATTCAATACAAAGCCGAGAAAAAAATTATTAGAAGCACACCAAAATATGCGCCTGCTGGGCAAAGTACACAAATGATTATTGGCGCAAGTGGCGAAAATGATTATCAAATTATGACGGCTTCTAATTTCTTCTATAAAAAATTCAATCTAAAACGTGTCTATTATTCGGGTTATGTGCCAATAAGTTACGATAGTCGTTTACCGCAAATAGGAACTGATGTGCCAATGTTGCGCGAAAATAGATTGTACCAAACCGATTGGTTGATGCGTTTTTATGGTTTTGATGTGAGTGAAATTTTAAACGAAACACATCAACATTTAGACTTAGAAATTGATCCAAAACTATCGTGGGCATTGCGAAATATTCATGAATTTCCTGTGGATGTGAATCGCGCAGATAAACGTATGTTAGCACGCGTACCAGGTTTGGGAATGAAATCGGTTTATAAAATACTGCATGCGCGAAAATTTCGGCAATTAAACTGGGAACATTTAAAAAAGTTGGGTGTTGCGTTAAACAGAGCACAATATTTTATGATCTGTAATTCACATGTTTTTGAACGGCGCGATTTAGAACCTTCTAAAATTAAAGGATTGATACTTCAAAACTCTAAAAGCAAATTCAGAAATGCTACAAGTAGTCAACTAAATCTATTTGGATAATGCAGAAAGTATTGGTGTACGACGGTTCGTTTGAAGGTTTTTTGAGTGTAGTTTTTAAAGTTTATGAAGAGAAATTAGCAAACGTTGATATTCAGAGAGAAGGAAATGTACAAGCTTCTTTTTTTGGTGAAAGCGAAGAAATTGTGACCAATAAAGAACATGCAGATCGTGTGTGGAAAGGATTGAAGAAAAAGTTGACTTCTTTTGGATGCAATCAAGTATTTTATTCGTTTCAAAGCGAACTAATTTCAGTTGAAAATACCTTACTCGATTATATTCAACAAGTATTCAAATCAACACTAAATATAGAAAAGGACTTTTCGAATAGTACAATTTTAAAGATTTCGAAGATTACCAAAAGTGTTAGTCGTGAAAAACATAGAATGGAAGCATTTGTGCGTTTCAGGCTTACTAAAGATGATCTGTATTTTGCCAATATTGAACCCGATTTTAATGTGTTGCCGTTAATTGCAAAACATTTTAAATCGCGTTACGCAGATCAAAAATGGTTGATTTATGACATCAAACGAAAGTTTGGATTGTATTATAATTTGGAAAACGTAGAAACGGTTGTGTTAGATTTTCCAGCACATTTCGATTTTACAAAAACGTCTGGAGATTTCTTTGCCGATCAAGAATTAGAATTTCAAGAGTTGTGGCAAAACTATTTTAAAAGCACTAATATAGAATCTAGAAAAAATATGTTGTTGCATGTTCGCCACGTTCCCAAACGCTATTGGAAATATTTGAGCGAAAAACAACCTTTGTAATATTAGTTAAAATGTACTGCTATTTAGAAGAAAGCAGTTGCTGCTACCGCAATAATTAATACTACTAAAACGGAAGCCACTATATAAAACGCAATTTTTGTTTTATCATTATCCTGAAAAATGTAATTACGTTGTGTCTCATCATTTGGATCTTTTACAAATTCAAAATTTTCATTTCCTTGTTTCATTTTTCTGTAATTTTTGGTTATTAATGTATTTCATAAAGGTAAGAATCATGCGAATGAAGCGTTAACGGATATGAAACCATTGTTGACTCAAATGAGATTCTGTAAAGTCACATTTTTTATAGGTTAATAATAAAATATTATACGCGGTATTCACTTAGATATTTCAAGGTTTTACCGTCGAGAAAGATGCTTGAACCGTTGTATTTTAGAAGAAACAAAATATATATATCATGAAAAAAAAGAGCTTCAAATCATTAATTTTAAACAAAAAATCCATTTCAAAATTTTCTAACGAGGAAATTATTGGTGGAACAAATGGACAAACTGATGTTAACGAATGTCCTTCAGTAAGGGTAAAACCACATTGTATGTCTCACGAATCATATATTACAGTATGTGAATGTGAGTCAGATAGATGCTAATTTAAAAAGCTTAAATAAGAACTGTAAAGCGAATTTATCTTATTGAATTCGCTTTTTTTTAAATACTAATTTTAACGCCAGTTCTTAAATAAATTTTAGCCTTATTTTCCAATGCGAAAATGGGATCTCTATTTTCGTTGCGAAGTTCATTAGTAATGTTCAAAATGTATGCAGCTCGCGCATAAAATTGCATGCGTTTGGCAAAGTGAAATTCGTATTGAAGTCCAGTTAAAATTAAAGACATGTTGATGCTTCTTGCCGCTTCTCCATTAATAATAGGAACATCGCGTTGCAAATTGGATGTAAAACCATCTAGTTGCGCATACGCTTTTAATCGATGTTTCTGAGAAAAATAATATTGTAAATTCGTTTTAGGAATTCCTAAATTATAAGACCAATCTGGGCGAAATTTTCTAAAATAACTAACAAAAGGTAATGGAAAGTTAAATCCTGCATTTCCAGAATACGAAACTCCTAAAATCCACTTTTCTGGATTTCCATTATATTCTTTACCTTCTTTGATGAAAACAACTGTTCCAGAGAAAACCATATCTTCCAAACTTAGTGCATCTGCTGCCAAATTAGTACTAAAACCAGGTTGAAAACGAACGCCTAAACGCCAATCATTTTTTAATGGAGTTGTGTATGAAAAGGTAAAACTTAACAATTGAAAATCATTCAAATCATGAGTGTCAAAAGGAAATTCGCGATCCGATTTCAAATGAATATTACTATAATCGAGTCCTAAAAATAAATACGTTCCTTCTTTCTTTAATTTTATTGGATAATTAAACAGCGCGCGAAATCTTGAATATTCTACGTCAGATTTTGCTTTTGGAAGATACGTGTAATCTATTCGTGCCAAATCGCCTAATTGCGCAAATGCAGTTGAGGAAAAGGTGAATAAACTTACTAAAAATAAGATGCGAGCAAAATTTTGCATTTGGTTCGTTTGTGTTATATGAATGAAAGGTAAATGATAAACGGTAGGAATTTTTATTTTAATATTTTTTGAAAATCAAAGCGATATTTTTATGTAAATATCGCTTTGATAATTTTATTGAGATGTTTTAATTATAAAATACAACTTACGCAAGATCTTCTAATCTTTTAATAGTCAACGTATCGTTCACAATTGTTTTTTTCTGACCAGATAATACTTTCTGAATAGAAAGAGGCAATGATATGCTTGCGTTCAACACTTCATTATAATCTTCAATAGACGCTTTTTCTCCTCGCATTGCTTCTTCTAACATTGCTTCATCAGTATCTGAAGAAAACCATGCAATTGTATTCATCCACGTTCTGTGTGCAGCGCCAGCAATACTTCCGCCAGTTGTTGGTTCTTGATTCACAGATATTAATTCTATTTTTAATTGATCTGCAAATTCCTTTCGTTGTATAGCTTTACGTTCAAAAAAGGTTGTTAAAGCTGCACTTTTAGCATTATTAGATGCAGTTGTGTATCCTTTTTCTGCATCATAATTTTTTTCTAACAAGATATTTAATTTATCACCTATTTCTTCTGTGTACGTTTTCATTTTCATATAAGGTTTACAAATATTGTTTGCACTAATTATTTCTTATTAAAACTGATATCTAATTCCGAGTGCGATGTCAAAATCTAAATCGTCGCTGTAAGAATCATCGAACCCAAGTTCTGGTCTCACATCAAGTGACATTAATAATGGAATCCCAAAATTATATTCAATACCTAGATTTCCAGCTATCAATGCAAATGATCCATTTCCAGCAGGTGTATCATAAGATCCAACTCCACCACCGGCTCCAACATACCAATTAAAATTTCCATCTAATGGACGAACCCATTGGTACAATCCAACTAATTTAAAAGCGTCTACATTGTCTCTACTTCTGAATCCTAAATCAAATTCCAAACGATTATTCT
This sequence comes from Kordia antarctica, assembly GCF_009901525.1. Classification (NCBI taxonomy): domain Bacteria; kingdom Pseudomonadati; phylum Bacteroidota; class Flavobacteriia; order Flavobacteriales; family Flavobacteriaceae; genus Kordia; species Kordia antarctica. The sequence goes on along the minus strand of NZ_CP019288.1, from coordinate 2,662,300 downwards.
CGTTTAAATGTCGCTGATAAGAAATCTCTGCGCCAAATCCGTCATTGTCTCCAATACGCAGTCCTAATGCGTTTTTAGATACTTGTTGTGCACTTACTGATGTTCCAATTGCTAAAAAGCTAACAATTAATAATAGTTTAATATTTTTCATCGTTTTTGTTATTTTGTGTAACACAAATGTAGTTTATAGTTATGATTAAAGTTAGCTCATATAGTTTAATCATTAACTTATATTCTTTATTTTATTCGTGTCTATGGCTTCAATTAAATGGTGCTTTTCTTAATGTAAACGTATGTTTTTTATTTCTATAGTATTTATAAAGATTATTGCTTAAAGCAACGGACTAAAAATACGTGCAGCGCCTTCAAATAATTTCACTTTTAACGGACGTTTTTTAAACTCTTCATATTCTAATTGCGCGCAGTTATCAATTTCAGATTCAAAATCAGTCGCCAATTCTTCAGCAATTTTAGTATCATATAGTAATGTGTTTGCTTCGTAATTGTGCTCAAAACTCCGATAATCAAAATTTCCTGAACCTACGGAAGCAATCTCTTTATCAATAATAATAAGTTTGCTATGCGAAAATTTATCCAACGTATAAATCTTCACGCCAGTTCGTAATAATTCCTGAAAATTAGAAAACATACTATACTTTGCCAATTGTGAATCATTTTTTTTCGGCACCATAATTCGAACGTCAATGCCTTGTAATGCTGCCATTTTAAGACTTTCTAATAATGCTTTATTTGGGATGAAATAAGGGTTTTCAATATAAATGCTCTTATCTGCCGCGCCAATCATTGCTAAATATTGATGTAAAATAGACAAGTTCATATGATCTGGTCCGCCAGAAACAATTTGAACCAAACTGTCGCCTTCCTTTTTTTGTTTTGGAAGATATTCATCTGTGGTTAACAATGTTTTGTTACTTGCAAAATAGTAATCTTTAATAAAAATTCTATGTAAATGATCTACAATATAACCTTTGAGTTGCAAATGCATATCGCCCCATTTTCCTAGCGGATTGTCTGTCGTTATGTATTTATCAGATATATTTACGCCACCTGTGAAGGCTATTTTTCCATCAATGACTAAGATTTTTCGATGATTTCTATAATTTATGGTAGATAAAATGGTGTTGAATTTTAATGGTAAAATAGGAAAGATATGTACGCCAATCTTTTTGAGTCGCTTCAATCGTTTGCCTTTTAGATCGTGACTTCCAACTGCATCATACAACATCCGAACTTCTACACCTTCTGAAATTTTTTGTTCAAAAATCTTAAAAATTCGATCTAAAATATCGCCTTTTTCTAAAATGTAATATTGTGCATGAATAAACTTTTCAGCATTTTCCATAGCTTCAAAAATGGTGTCGAATGTTATTCTTCCGTCTTTAAGTAAAACAACTTCATTATCTTCCAACGTAGGAAAGTCAGAACTTGCTTTTAACAAGTTATCAATTTTTGAATATTTTTTAGGCACAAACGGTTGTTCATCTTCCTCAATATTTTTCGTGATTTTGTTGAAATCATATAAACGTCGTTTTGCATTAAAATTGAGACGAAAAAATTTAAACTTTTTACGATTAACACCAAAAATAATGTACAAAGTAACACCAATTATTGGAAGTATAATGATAATTAAGATCCAACCTACTGAACGCGCAGGTCTGTCTCCATAGAGAAGTATGTTGAACGTTGCCCAGAGAAAACTTAGCGCATAAACGGTGTAGAAGAAGTATATCATGAGGCGATTCTTTGAATTTTAAATTTTGTTAAATACGGTTTTGAAATGATGTGTTTTATATCATTAAACGCTGTTTGTTCACTGAGCCACGTATTTTTGAATAACTGCGGAATTTCGAGCGGCATGCTATCATATAAATTCTTTTCAGAAGATAAAAGATCGTTTATTTCTGTATTAATTACGGAACACGTAATAAAACCATCTTCTAAGATATTATAAATCCCAGCTATGGAGAAAGGAGCGGCGTTTTCCTTTTCTACCAAAAATGTTTTTATTTCATTTTCATCAAGTTGATACATGTAAAACCCTGTAACTAAAATTAAACAACGCCTTTTTTCGAGTGCTTCATTGTACAATATATTATTTGCAATGTCATTTCTATTTGTATGCAATGTTGTTTTTAATTTTTGAAACTTTTTCCAATCTCCTTCAAAATCTTGCGGAAGAATTCCCCATATTCCTTTTGTAATATGTTTCGGGTCGTGCATGGTTATAATAGGAATAGATTGTTCTTTCAATCCATCAATAATCAAGTTTGGCTTATACGTATTTGGATACATTAATGGAAGTCTAAAAGTAAGTTCGAGTGAAGTTCTGCTTGCAATGTTTGACAGTTTATATTTCATTTGGTTGGGATTGTGTGCTCGAGGGAAAGCGTCTAGTTCATATTCTCTTTCAAGATTCAAAAGTAGCATCATTCGTTCGAAAGAGTTGACTCATATGCCATTCATCTTAATGCATTTCGTTAAGATAATTATAGAGCATGCTTGAAAAGCGCCATTTTTGGGTTGTACTTATCTTAAATTCAAATGAAAAGCATTTTTTAAATGAGCTAACATTAAAACGGATTCAGCAAAGCGAAGAATCAATGTCATCATACATTTGTATCAAACAAAAACAAATTATTACTAACCTTTAAATAATAAACATATGTTACGTTGGACAATTACATTTATCGTTATCGCATTAATCGCTGGAGTTTTAGGTTTCGGTGGAATCGCAGGAGCTTCTGCAGGAATCGCAAAAATCTTATTCTTTGTATTTTTAGTACTTTTTGTAATTACTTTAATTACTGGAAGAAAGAAAATCTAAGTAAGATTTGGATCAATTTTTCGATGCTTACGTCGAAATACAATAGTGGTTTTCTACTTGATACCTCGTTCTTTCGGGGCGAGGTAACTCATCTACGATAGCCAAGAATCCATTTTAAAATAATTATTAACAACAATAATATTCACACGATGAAAAAATTAATTATAGTTGCAATTTTGTTAACAGGAACGTTTGCATTTGCACAAAAAGATAAAATAGTTACTACTGAAGTTAAAAAAACAACTACGGTAAAAGGTGATGAAGTCATCAATACTAAAGTAAAAGTAATTACTGAAAAAACTCAGAAAGTTAAATTTGACAAAAATCAGAAGCATCAATTAAATCAAGATAGAGTAGTTGCGCCAATTGCAGTAACAAAAACTTTCATGATTGATAATGATAAAGATCCATTTTATGATAAAGTAACGAAAGTGAAATATTATAACATGAATAATAGAAAATATGCTTTTTCAGCAGAAGGAAACTCATTGAATATGAGTTATACAGAAAATGATAAAGAAGTAAACATCGGAAAAGCAGTTCGATCAAAATATAATAACTACTATGTAATTTCTTCAAAAGAAATGAATGGAGTTGGGTATTTCACAAAGGATAATGACTTTGTATTAGAGTATTACAATCCTAAAACTGATGATACCGAATTTGTGATTTTTGAAGATTTAAAATTCTAAGTGTAGATAAATCATCATATTTGTATACAATTACGAACTAACCTTGTCAAATTGATGAGGTTAGTTTTTAGTTAAAAAGAGGTGTATTGCGAAAGAAATACAAAAATTATTAAATTTATTACAACAAAAGAAAAATACATGGCGATCATACAACAGTCAACAACAGAAGATATACAATCAACAGCAGGAATCGTCATCGACAAATTACAAAGTTGGTGGGTAGCATTTGTGGAAAATTTACCAAACTTAGGTGTAGCACTTTTAGTATTAATACTAAGTTATTTTTTATCTAGATTAGTATTCAAAACTACTTTAAAACTTGTTGTCGGGCGTGTACGACAAAGATCTGTTGCAAAATTAATTGCAAAAGTTATTGCAGTTATAGTAGTATTGCTAGGATTATTTCTCGCTTTAAGTGTATTAAATCTTGGTCAGTCCATCTCAGGATTGTTAACAGGTGCCGGAATATCAGGTGTTGTAATTGGTTTGGCTTTACAAGGAACGCTTTCCAATACAATTTCGGGTATTGTATTATCCTTTAGAAAAAACATACGTCTTGGAAACTGGGTTGAAACCACAGGATTTTCAGGTGAAGTTATGGACATTGCCTTAAATTATTTAGTCTTAAAAGAGGCGGACAACAATATTGTGATCATTCCAAACAAAACTATTTTAGAAAACCCTATAAAAAACTTTTCACTTACTACACGAATGCGTGTGATGATAGAATGTGGAGTTGGATATGAATCTGACTTAGAACAAGTAGAACAAATTACTAAAAATGTTATTGCCGACTCTTTTGACCAAATAGAAAGTACGGAAAATGTAGAATTTTACTATACTGAATTTGGCGGAAGTTCCATTAATTTCTTATGTAGATTTTGGATTGATGCCGAAAACTCATTAGAACAGTTAAAAGCAAAGAGTAAAGGAATCAAGAAAATAAGACAAGCATTCGCAAAAGAAGGAATCAACATTCCATTCCCAATTAGAACCTTGCAATTTGACGATCAAACTTTGCATGTTTCTAAAGCTGAAAAAACGGAAGAAGCATAAAATACAGTATAAAATCTCCTTTAAAAAGTATAGATGAATTTTTGTTCATCTATACTTTTTTTGTATACTTTTGATAGTATTAAAAACGAACTAGAATTAGCTACAAAAATAACGCGTAATAAACTCTTTTTCAGAAGTGTATCAGTTATTTAATTCAAAGTGTTTTTAAAGAATTTTTGATAATACTATATCGAACTCACGTTAACTCATAAAATAAGCTATTATGATCGTTCCTAAAGATGAATTACTACATACGTTATTGTTGATCGTAATTATGATTGTTACAAGCTTTATCATAAAAAAAGCAATTCGTAAATTTAGTTTTGTACGAGCGATAGAAGTAAACAGGCGGAAAGTAATTTTCAATATCTGTTACTTTGTCATTTATCTCATATCTGGATTCTTTCTAGCCTTAATTTGGGGCGTAAAATTTGAAGATTTCGCCATATTCATCTCATCTGTTTTGGCGGTTTTAGGTGTCGGATTCTTTGCGCAATGGTCTATACTTTCAAATATTACGGCGAGCTTTATTCTGTTTTTCTATCATCCAATCCGAATAGGAAATCGCATTAAAATCATTGATAAAGATTACGAATGGACAGGTTCTGTAAAGAATATTACAGCGTTTTACTTTTTTATTGAAACTGATGAAGGTCAACACATTTCAATTCCTAACGCATTAGTTATGCAAAAAGCAATTGAAATTCTAGCAAAAGAAGAACCTATAGAAAAAGAAGAAAAAGAGTTGTTCGAAGAATAATAACGTAAAATTAAATCATAATATATTACGTACATTTAAACATTCCGAACAAAAAATAAGACACCTTGAATATATCATCTAAAAAAGAAAAAAGAAGGAAAAAAGAAAACGCTTCGAGAAGTTTGGGAAGAGCTCCAGGCGAATTGGTGTATTTAGGTGATAAGGAAAATCTAGAAACGATACTAGAAGTTCATGAATATACAAGTGAAGAATACAATACGCACCAAACCAATCAAATACAGAATATATTAAATGTCAAAGGCAACAATCGTGTAACGTGGATTAATGTCAATGGACTCAACAATGCGCAGGATATTACGAAAATTGGCAGGTACTTCAAACTACATCCATTAATCTTAGAAGACATTGTAAACACGAATCAGCGTCCTAAAATTGACGAATATGAAAACTACATATTTGTTGTGTTAAAAATGTTGTATCACAACAAAGAAAACGAGTTGCTTACGGAACATATTTCTATCATTATTGGACACGATTACGTATTAACGTTTCAGGAAACAGAAGAAGATATCTTTGACCCGATTCGCAGACGATTCAAAAATCAAAAAAGCAGACTTCGAAGTTCTAGTGCCGATTATTTAGCATTTTCACTCATGGATGCAATCATTGATAACTACTCCGTTGTCATTGAAATGTTTGGTGCAAAAGTAGAACAAACCGAAGATGAATTATTCCTAGAAAATTCGCGAGAAGGAATTTCTAGAGACATTCAATACTTAAAACAAGACTTATTACGCTTGCGCAGAAACGTCTTTCCATCACGAGAAGTTATCAGTAGATTAGTGAAATCTCAATCTGAATTAATTACCATAAAAACATACAACTATCTAAAAGATTTACAAGATCATATTCTGCAAATCAACGATAACATTGATCTTTACAGAGAAATGGTTTGGGGATTAATGGACATGCACATGACAACCATGAGTAACAAAATGAACGGAATCATGAAAGTGTTAACGATCATTTCTACGATTTTCATTCCACTAACGTTCATTGTTGGTGTCTACGGAATGAACTTTGAGCACATGCCCGAATTACATTCTGAAAACGGCTACTTTGTTTTATGGGGAATTATGATTGCGTTGTTTTTAGCACTTTTAATTTTCTTCCGTAGAAAAAAATGGTTGTAGGGAAATGATTGAAAAATTTAATAATTAAAAGATTAAAAAACGTCGTTTCGAGTAATTTTCGGAATGAAATGAAGAAAATTGTATCGAGAAACAGTTTATTTCTAACAATCTAACAATCTAACAATCTAACAAAGATCGAGCAAAGCGAGATAAACAATCTAAAGGTTAAAAAATTCAAAATTCAAAATTTAACATTTTTTTCAACAACGATATTTGCCCAATATGATAATGTGTATGCTCAATAATTCCGTGAATATTTCGGTAATAATTTCCATACTTCTTATCTGTAAAATCTTTGTCAAAACAATCATCGGGTAACAGTTCTACAAAATCAGCAAACGCTTCAGCATCTTTCCAAACTTGAGCTAAAAATGCTTGCCATTCGGCTTCGGAATTTAACTGCGGATGATCAAAACTCAATTCATCTTTTGCGTTCAATGCTTCTCCTTGAAACACTTTCAAAACTGCCGCAACGTAATAATTCGCATGAAAAACCAAGGTAAGAATCGTGTTCAAATCTTGCACTTTCGTGGTGGCTTGTTCAAAAGTCACGCCTTCCATAATTTCTTTAAAACTCGAGCCAGTCCAATTTTCTCCAAAATGAACTTCTTTAAAATGTTTCGCTATCTGTGATGCTAATTTCATAAACTTAAAAATTACACCTAAAAATACTATAAAATGTGATGTGCTTTACATTAAATATTTTAAAACCGTTTGTCATACATATTCGTATATATTAAATAGTGATAAAAATAGAAAATTCAATTTCAAATGGAAGTGCAATTAAAATCAATAGTCAATAACAGAAACTAAACTGTAAGGTTTCAACAAATTCGGTAACTAAACTTTAATACTACAAAACCATCTAAAAAAATAAACCCTGAAACCAACAAACTCCACTGCGATTCTAATCTTTGCAAACTCTTCTCATAAGGAAGCGGAGCAAAAAATGATACCTAATGGAGAAAAATTGTTTTCATACTTCAACGCGCAAATCCTTGAAAAAGTTCAAAAAACTGGATTACCGTATTTTATCTATTCTGAAAAAGAACAACACGGAACAACATTTGGCGCACGATTTACCAATGCAATTGCAGCCGTATTTGCAAAAGGATTTACACAACTAATTTCTGTCGGAAACGATACACCTTCGTTAGAAGCAACCGATATTCTAAAAACGCATCACGACTTACAACAAAACAAAGTTGTCATTGGCCCAGCAACAGATGGAGGAATCTATCTCTTAGGAATTAGTAAAGAACATTTCAACGCTACAACTTTTCAAGAACTTCCGTGGCAAACACGACACCTGCGAACAGCATTTCAGCAATCGTTACTGCAAGAAGGATTACAAATAAAACTCCAACGAACGTTAAAAGATGTTGACGCACAACAAGATGTTAGTTGGTTTTACAAACGATTGCAATACGTTTCGGAAACGTTCAAAAATATACTATTAAACATAATTCAAAAAATACAGTCAGTCAACTCATTTCTGACTTTTGACATAGCAACTTTCTACACAAAATCGCTCTTCAACAAAGGTTCGCCTTCACTTTCATAAAAGCTGTAAAAAACGAATCTTTCATACTTTTACAATACCTCAATTAATGAAGCAACTTCTATTGGGATTGACATTTTTTATAATGTCTTTTGGTTATGCCCAACAAAAAATTACAGGAACGGTTACGTCTAAAAGTGATGGAACAACGATTCCTTTTGTCAATGTTCTTATCAAAAATACCTTGCAAGGAACGACAACTGATATTGATGGAAACTATTCCATAACATCACGAAACAACAATGATATTTTTATCTTTTCTGCATTAGGATATACAACGCAAGAAGTTTCTGTGAATAATCAAGCGATCATAAACATTGTCTTGGAAGAAGGAACAACTGCGTTAAACGAAATTGTCATTACAGCATTAAATCGAAAACGAGAAACCAAAGAATTAGGATATGCAATACAAAGCCTCGAAGGTGAAGGAATTGCGGAAGTAAAATCGGTTAACTTTTTAGACAATCTTTCTGGAAAATTGGCAGGAGTTACCATTACGCAAGGTGGCGCAACTGGTGTTGGTTCATCCTCAAAAATTGTAATTCGTGGCGAACAATCGTTCACAAACAACAATCCACTTTTCATTGTTGACGGAACGCCAATCAACAACAACACGGTTTTCAATGTAACAAATGAAGCTGCGGCAGGATTTCAAGAAGTCGATTTCGGAAACGGCGCAATGGAAGTAAATCCAGATGATATTGCTTCGGTTTCTGTGTTAAAAGGACCAAGTGCGGCAGCATTATATGGAACGCGCGCTTCCAATGGAGTAATTATTATCAACACAAAAGATGGCTCCAAAAGTAAAGGTTTGGGCGTAAGTATCAATTCCAGTTTATACATTGACAGTGCGTTTCAATTGCCAAAATTTCAAAACGAATACGGACAAGGAAACTCTGGACAATTTGAATATGTCGATGGACTTGGAGGCGGAATCAACGACAACATAACCTATAGTTGGGGACCGCGATTGGATCAAGGAACGCTAATTCCGCAATTTGACAGTCCTGTAACATTAGCTGACGGAACCATAGTTCGTGGCGGAGATACTTCGTTGTACAACGGATTGCCAATTACGCCGACGGCATTTGTCTCGAATCCTGATAACCTAAAAAATTTCTACCAAACAGGCGTAACGACGATTAACAATGTGGCGGTTTCTTCTGGTTTTGACAAAGGGAATTATCGGGTATCATTTACTGATTTACGAAGCGAATCTATCATTCCAGGTGTAAACTTAGATCGCCAAACAGTTGCGGCGCGCTTAGGGTTTTCTCCCACAGAAAAAACAAAAATTACAACGAACATTAATTACGTTTATAGTAGTAGCGACAATCGTCCTTCCAACGGATATGGTTCTGAAAATGTAAACTATTCATTAGTCGCTTGGGGACCGAGATCGTTGAATATTGACAACTTACGTAACTATTGGCAACCAGGTTTAGAAGGCATTCAGCAATATGCGTTTAACTATACATTCTTTGACAATCCGTACTTTATTTTAGAAGAAAATAGAAATAGTTTTGAGCGAGATCGTGTATTTGGAAACATTGCATTGCGACAAGAATTGACGAAAAACTTACGTCTGATGATTCGTACAGGATTGGATTATTCAAGCGAAAAAAGACGTTTCTTGCGGAACTTTAGTACCAATCGTTTCCGAAATGGAGCATACGCAGAACACGATGTTACGTATCGTGAAATCAACACAGATTTCTTAGTAAATTACACAAATAAAGCTGGCGATTTCAATTTTGATGTTTCCCTTGGCGGGAATCGACTCAGCCAGAAAGCAAGTACGTCACAATCACAAACCACGCAATTGGCACAACCTGGAATTTTTAGTTTGAACAATGCAGCTTCTCCGATAGAAAGTTTTGGTTTTACCACAGAAAAAAGAATCAACAGTTTTTACGGATTATTTAAAGTTGGCTACAAAGATTTTTTATATGTTGATATTACAGGAAGAAACGATTGGTCAAGTGCATTAGCAACACCATTTTCGGCAGAAAACACTTCATTTTTCTATCCGTCAATATCAAGTAGTTTCATTTTGAGTAATGTAGTAGAATTGCCAAAAGTAATCTCGTTTGCAAAACTAAGAGCAAGTGTCGCACAAGTTGGAAATGACACAAATCCGTTTCAAACTTCTGGAACATTCATATCGCAAACTGCAGTAAACTCGCAACCAACATTCTCGAATCAAGATTTTATTCCAAATCCAAATCTAAAACCAGAACGCACAACTTCATACGAATTTGGAGCAGATTTTAGATTCTTCAAAGACAGATTAAATCTAGATGTGACCTATTACAATGCGCTAACGAAAGATCAAATCTTATCCATTCCAATTCCTATAAGTTCAGGTTATACGCAACAAGTTATCAATGGTGGAGAAGTTAGATCAAAAGGTGTCGAAATTGTGTTAAGTGCAATTCCAATCAAAAATGAAAACTTTGAGTGGAATAGTATCGTAAACTTTAGCACAAATCGTGCAACGGTAGCATCGTTACCACAACAAGACGGACGAATTACGTTGGCATATTCAAGAGTTTACAACAATCCAGATCAAACGGTTTGGTTTCAAGTTGAAGAAGGCGGACGTATTGGAGATTTCTACGGAACAGGCTATTTACGAAATGAAAACGGCGATTTTGTATTAACGCCAGAAGGACGATTTATTGCAGACAACAACTTAAAAAAATTAGGAAATTCGAATCCAGATTTTATCATTGGTTTCAGCAATCAATTCAGGTATAAAAACTGGGATTTAAGTTTCTTACTTGATTGGCGACAAGGTGGCGAATTGGTTTCAAGAACACTTTCATTAGCAGCAGTTGGTGGACAATTAGAAGAAACAAGTTTTCGACCAGAAGCAGGAATTGTAGCTGATGGAGTTATCAATACAGGAACGACAGACAATCCAATATATGTGCAAAACACAACGGCAATTTCGGCAGAAAGTTACTATCGTCAATTCTATGACAGAAACCATGAGGAAAATAATGTGTATGACGCTTCGTATTTAAAAATGCGCGAGTTTTCGATTGGTTATTCGTTCAAAATCAAAGAAAATTCTATTGGATTCTTAAAAAGTGATGCAGACATTAAAGTTTCCCTTTTGGGAAGAAATCTATTCGCAATCAGCGAAATTCCACATTTTGATCCAGAACAATTAGCGGTTCAAGGACAAGGAATTGTTAGTGGTGTGGAAGATTTATCATATGCAACCACACGTAGTTTTGGACTCAAATTGAATGTTAATTTTTAATCATCAAACACAATGAAAAAATATATAATCCTAACAATAGTTGCATTCACAATTTTTAGTTGTACGCAAGATTTTGAAGAAATTAACACAAATCCAAATGCACCAGTTGATGTGCAACCAAGTTTATTATTACGCCAAGTAATTTATAATTACGGAGAAGAAATGTCGTATGAAGGTTTTGTAGCAGGAAACTTATTAGCGCAACATTTAACAGCGTTAGATTTCAATTTATTTGATCGTCACGCGTTGAATTCTCCACAATTAGGAGGAAATCCTTGGGGAATTTTTTACACGAATTTAAGAGACAACGAAATCATTTTAAACAAATCCCGTTCAGCAGAAACATTTGCGGTTTATGAAGGTCCAGCGTTAATTTTTAAAGCGTATATGACAATGGCGTTGACGGATTTATTTGGCGATGTTCCATACAGCGAAGCATTTCAAGGAACGAACGGAATTGTAAATCCGAAATATGATTTACAAGAAGAGATCTATCTCGCGCAAGACGGAATTTTAGACAATTTAGAGCAAGGAATTTTGGCAATTCAAAACTATTCGGGAAGCATTTCGTTAGAAGGCGATATTTTATATAATGGCGATTTAACAAATTGGATTCGTTTTGCAAATTCACTTCGCATCAAAGCACTCATTAGAATTTCAGACAAAGAAAATGTGTCGAGCAGCTTGCAAGCAATTGTTGCAGATGGAAATTACATTACTACAAACGCACAAAATGCAGTTTTTAACTTTACAGATGGCGAACCAAATAATTTCAGAATGGCACGTTTGCGAGCTGGAGATTTCAACAATTTCGTCATGTCGGAAACGATTGAAAATGTATTGACAGACTTAAATGATCCGAGAATCAACGTATTATTTCGTCCGTTTGGAAACACAACAGGAAACGAATATAATGGTTTAATTAACGGAATTGATGCGTCTCAAACTACAATTTCTTTGGCTAATTATTCCTTGGCGGGAATGTTCTTTCGGGAAAACACAGCCAATTTAGATGCAAACTATATGACTTCTTGGGAAACAAACTTACTTTTGGCGGAAGCGGCAACGAAAGGTTTCATCACAGAAGATGCGCAAACATTCTATGAAAACGGCGTAACGCAAGCATTTGAATATTGGCAAACCGAATTGCCAGTAAATTATTTAACGACAACTGCAGCTTTTGATACTGCAAACGCGCTAGAGCAAATCATTACACAAAAGTGGATTGCAAACACGATAAACGGTTATGAAGGTTGGATAGAATACAGACGAACAGGATTTCCAAATTTACCGGCAGTTTCGGCAAGTCTCAACAATGAATTGATTCCTGTGCGAATGCCATATCCTGCGGAAGAAGCGACTTTAAATACTATAAATTACAACCAAGCTGCGCAAGCAACTAACGGAAATAGTATTAATGTTCGTGTTTGGTGGAATGAATAACTACAAAACGTCATTACGAGGAAGTATGACGAAGTAATCTGTTTCTTGATAAGCAGATTGCCGCAAATTTTTTCAAAATTTTCGCAATGACGTTTCAGAATTTTAAATTATGAATGTTGAATTTTAAATTAAAAAGTGTTTCTTTTGAACAACGAATTGATTTAAGTTAAAAGTCATTTGTTAGGAGTGAAACAAATCAACAAAAAGAAGAACAACCGAATTGACTTAAGTTAAAAGTGAAAAGTTAAAAGTGAAAAGTCATTAGTTAGGAGTGAAAATCAACAAATCAACAAAAAGACGAACAACCGAATTGACTTAAGTTAAAAGTTATCAGTTAAAAGTCATTAGTTAGGAGTGAAACAAATTAACGAATCAACAAAAGAACAAACAACAACCAATGAACTGGAAACTAAAAGCAAGCCTACAAAAGCTACTGCATTTTACGAAGATTGGCGATACCCTCAATCACATTCCGGCTACGCTGAAAAAAGACTATCACAAAAATGTGTGTCTCTATCAAGCGTATGAATGTTTGCGGAAGTTTGAGGAAATTGAAATTGAAACTGAATCCCGAAACCCAAAAAAAGCCTTAGAAATCGGAACAGGATATTCGCTAATTTCGTCTGTGATTTTACACTTGTTAGGGTTTGATAAAGTTGTTACGGTTGATATTTCCAAAGATGTTTCTATCAAAACGTTTCGGAAGCAAATTCAGCACATTGATTCTGGTGATTTTCTAGAGCGAATCGCATTGCAAAGTACATTCAGCTTGACTGAAATTAAAGAGAAAGTACAGCAATTACAATCGTTTCAAACACTTGAAGAAGTTTTTGATTTTTGCAACATTGTCTACATTCCGAACTATACATTAAGTGATATTGAGAAAGAAAGTACTTCGTTTGATTATATCTGTTCGCAAGTTGTTTTTGAACATATTTCGCCAGTATTTTTAGTGCAATTATTTGCGAAAATGAAAAGTTGGCTACCAGAAAATGGCGTTGCGGTTCACACGATTAATTTTATAGATCATTTTGCAAATCCTGGGTTTTTTCAAGATAAAAACATTTCGGAATTCAACTTTTTAAAATACTCAGACGAAACTTGGAAGTATTGGGCAGGAAACGATATTGCGTATACAAATAGATTATCATATGTGTATTATTTAGAATTGTGTGAAACGAATAATTTAACCGTAATCGACTTTAAAGGAGAGAATTATAGAATACATAATCCGTTGTCTGTAAGTGAAATACATTCAGATATCATCAAGAAATATAAAAAACTTCAAAACGTGGAAGATTTGTGTAAATATCAACGTGGAACCTTAATTTTCAAGCATTAATATGGAAAGCGTCGCAATTTGGCAATGGACATTAATTATAGTAACGAGTTTACTATTTTTTTGGTTTTCACCATTGGCTAAAACTGCAAATCAGTTTTTCAAAGCGACGCAAAACAAGCGTCAACCTTCCGCTTGGATGTTAACGGGAAGCTTGATTGTTTCATGGATTTTCGCCAAAAGTATTACCAACGCAGCAAATTTAGGCGCAAGTTTTGGTTTGGTTGGTGGCGTTGCGTATGCGGCGTATTATGTGTCGTTTGCCGTTGCCGGAATTGTGATTTATCAATTGCGAACTAAAGGTGGATTTACGAGTATTCATCACTTCTTAAAAACCAAATTTGGTCATGCAGCGATTCTGTTATTTTCTGTCTTAATTGGCATCAGATTGTTCAACGAAGTTTGGTCAAATACAATGGTTATTGGTTCGTATTTTGGCGTTGCTGGAAGCACTTCGTATTATATGTCAATCATCGTTTTTACAGGATTAACGTTGGCGTATGCGCTCAAAGGCGGATTGAGTAGTAGCATTTTTACGGATGTCATTCAAATGGTATTATTCAGCATTTTATTATGTGTGATTTTGTGGAATATATTTTCGGTGGAAGATTTCTCCGTAAAAGAAGTTACTTCGTCGGGCGATTGGACTTTTGCCCTTGGCGGGAATTTACTTTTGGCGGCAGTTTTGCAATCGTTTAGTTACCCGTTTCACGATCCTGTGTTGACAGATCGCGGGTTTATAAGTTCTCCAAAATCGACTTTAAAAAGCTTTTTATGGGCTTCGGTTTTGGGCGCAATTTGCATTGTATTATTTAGCATTGTCGGAATCTTTGCGCAACAACAAGGTTTGCAAGGAAATGACGCGGCAGTTATGGTGAGTAAATCGTTTGGAGTTATCTTATTATTAGTGATTAATTTCATTATGATAACTTCGGCAGCTTCCACTTTAGATTCTACTTTTTCATCTTCGGCGAAACTTTTTGCAATCGATTTGAAACTTGGAGAAAACATTCGTTTCGGAAGAATCGTCATGATTTTAGTCGCAGTTTTAGGAACCATTCCTGTGTTTTTGAATGCAGAAATATTATCGGCAACAACCATTAGCGGAACAATGGTCATCGGATTAACACCTGTGTTTTTATTCTGGAAACAGAAAGCGACCAAAGTAAGTTACTTTTTGTCTGTCGGTTGCGGATTGTTCTTCGGATTTTTGTTAGTATTTGATGTATTTCCTGAAGTATTTATCTTTACCACAGGAAAATATGCAAGTTTACTTTGGGTAAATATTTGGGGAATTTTAAGTTGTTGTGTACTTTACATGCTACCAATATGGATAAAAAAATAAATAACATTAAACAGCTTTCTGGGAAAGTGCTGCTTTTTGGCGGCGTGTATAGCAATTTACAGGCGTTAGAAGCATTAATTGCTGTCGCGAAACGTGAACATATTTCACCAGAAAACTGTATTTGTACTGGCGATATTGTTGGATATTGTGGTCAGCCAGAAGAAACGGTGCAACTTTTTAAAACGTGGAAAGCCAAATCGATTGTTGGAAATGTAGAAGAACAACTCGCAAGCGGTTCTGTTGATTGCGGTTGCGATTTTACGCAAGGTTCACGCTGTGATAATTTTTCTAAAGAATGGTATCCGTTGGCGCAATCCAAATTATCCAAATCATCAATTGCGTTTATACAAACCTTGCCAGATTATATTAAGTTTCAATATGCAAACAAATATGTTTGTGTAGTGCATGGAAGTTATGAGTATATTTCTGAATTCGTTTTTAAATCAACCAATTGGTCTTTGAAACAGACTTCTTTTGACAATTCAGAAAGTGATGTAATTATTGCAGGACATTGCGGATTGCCTTTTTTAGATGAAAAAAATAACCAGCTTTGGATAAATCCTGGCGTTATCGGAATGCCAGCAAATGACGGTTTACAAACTGTTTGGTATGCAATTTTAGATGATTCAGATGGTTTTAGCGTGAAACATTATAGATTAGCATACAATCATGAAAAAGCGATAGAAATCATGCTTGCAAACGGTTTTCCAGCTTCATATGCAAAAACGCTTCAAACAGGTTTGTGGGATAATATGGAGATTCTTCCCGAAAGGGAAAAAGGGGAATGTGGGAAGGATATTTTGTAATGTAATCGCTATTTTTTATTAAGATTTTTCATAATTATTTTGATATTGGTTGAGATTCTTGTAGATTTAGCTATGACTAAACTTTTAGGAATACTACAAAAGGTTTGGTTGTAAGAGAAATAGCAAGAGTTCTTGTTATATCTATGATGGTGAACATTATGAGAAAAATAGCTACTTACGCATCAATTGGAAGTTTTGCATTTGTTTTTTTAAACGCATTATATTTCTTTTATAATTATTACAATCGTCTTGACGAAATTCCAGCTGATGATGATATCATTGCAAAATTTTTCCTTTTTGCAATGCTATTAAATTTTGGTTTAGTTATATATTCTATTAGTCTAACTTCAAGACACGAAAAAATAATTGCTGACAAGCAAGAATTTGTTGATAGAGAGAAAGAATTAAAAAAAATAATTGATTATTATAAACAATCTCTAAATATACACTCAACTACAAATCACAATATTAGTCATTCTCTTAGACAATTATTAAATGATTGTTATGAAGCAATTGTCAAAACTGAATTTGAAAGATATTTAGAAATTAATGCGAAGTTTTTTCAGTTCTTACAATTCTTAACAACAAATGTTAAAGAAAATTTTGATGTACTCACTAAGAATGCATGTTCTGTATACGTCTTGTTAGTAGAAGAAGACGAGCAAAATGATGATAATTATTTAGTTAACACTTTGTTTAGAGATCCTATCTCATATCCAAAAAGAGATTTAATTGATAAAGATTTTGACAATTTTTATTATGCAAATCAATTTTTCCCACTAACACAAATTTTAGACGAAGGAAATAATGTTAATCATTTCGTTTGCGATGATTGTATAACTCATAAATCTTTTTATGACAGAATTCAAGATTGGCACGATTATTACAAATCTATGCTATGTGTACCAATTAGAAAATATATTGGTATTGAAGAAGAAGATGGAGAAAGAGTTGATTATTACAGGACAATCGGGTTTTTAGTTGTAGATAATTTTGAAGGAAATCTTGATAATAAAATTGCAATTGAACAGTTAAAAGGGTACGCTGACCAACTTTACCATTTATTTATTATATTTACTCATTTAGAAAAATTATTTTATGAAACACAAAACGATAAGCTTCAGGGAACAAGCGAACAAAGTAATTGAACGAAGAACTAGTAATTCAACTGGGAAAATTTCAGATGCTTGTATGCAAGTTACTATGCCTAAATCCGCCGATCTTGACTATATAAACCCTTTAAGAGTTAAAATGACTCTGAAAGGTTTGAGTGAGATGTCTGATATTGATAAAATGGGAGTTGTTGTGGGGAAAGTTAGAACACATTCTAAATCCTTGAATAATAGAAGAAAGATGGTAAGAATAATTAGATCAGGAAATACAGTCAGCGAAAGAATAATTTTTGCTAATAATGTATATAGGAAATAAGATTAATTAGAACTATAGCTAAAAGTTTGTCTTTTTCTAAACACGAAATATTTGGCTTGCATTCAGATGAATATATTGATATATTTTTCATATGCTTGACTGAATTATTAATTGTATTTGTGATTAATAATAAAACTTAATCTACAGTAAATAATTAGATTGAAAATAAAGATTTTGTTGGAACTGCATAAGTCGCTAAACATACAACTTATAACCAATTATGAAATACTCTTAAAAATACTAGAAAAGTTTTTTCAAAGAATTTATATTACAAACTACTCAGAATCCCCAAAACAAGGCGTTTTTCTATATTCTCCATCAACAATAGTTGCGTCATGATTTATCGTAAATTTGACTACTTTATCGCCTTCTAAAGATCTGTATTTTACATAATCCCAATTTCCAGAATGTGTTAATTCGTACGTTCCGTTTTTCTTTCCGTTTAGCATTTCGTCGTAAAACTGTGTAATTGTTGGATATGCGCCATCACTTTGAAAATCTTCTTTTACATTTTCAAGTGGAATGGAATCTTCTTGACCTTCATATTTTACAAATAATGCGTTTGAAGTTGCGTTAAAAGCAATGGAAAGTTGCATCGAAGATTTGTCATCATTTGTATAACATATATAATGATGCGGAATTGATTTTTTATCAGCTTCTAGTTCTTCCAAAGAAATGTCAGCAATGGAATCTTGCAACATTGATTCCGTTTCCGTTTCAATTTCTGTGTTGGTTGTATCAAGTGTTTTCTTCTTTTCTTTTTCAGTACAATTCACAAATAAAAGTAAACTCAAAAAAGCGATGATATAGGTACTATTAGATTTCATAATATTTATTTTAAAGGATAAGTACAATAGCGATTCCGCCAACAATAGCAGCAAAAACACTTACGGCTAATACAGTTTTAATATCAATACTAAAGGTAAGGCTTTTGTCGGGGATATTTGCTTTCAATTTTTCTGAGATTTTTAATCCAACAGTTACATCAAAAACGCCCATTAAAAAACCAGCAATAATTCCAATAATGATTCCGCCATATTTTGCAGTAAAAACAGCTACTGTCGCATATATAATAATAGAACCAATCATGAGCATTGCATAATTAAAATTCAAAATTCTGGATAGCACAGCGCCAATAGCATCAAATAATGCAACGGCTGTAAAGCCTAGAATTATAATAAAAAATATCTCCAATATTGATGTTTTTTTTATTTCTTGATTTCAGATCAATGTACATCTTTTTATTGAAATGGTTTGACTCAAAAAAAATAAATACGCAATTCTTCGTATTGTTTCAAGTCAAAATAAAAGGCAACTTGTATTTCTCAATTATCAAAGATGAAAAAAATATACATATTCTTTTTACTTGCAGCGTTTTCTTTCGCGAATGCGCAAACAACAAAGACATTATTAGACAGTGCTTTAGTTAAAAAAGAACAGCTAAAGTTCTTAGAAGGCATCAAGCTGTGTGAACAAGCAATTGCGTTAGATAGTACATTGACAGAAGCCTATTTTTACAAAGCAGGATTTCATACAGCATTAATTAATAAGCGAAATGCAGGCGAAGATTATAAGAATTACAAAGTTGCTATTGCTGATTATGACAAAGTTATTGAATTGAATCCGAAACATGCGGAAGCGTTCTTTTTTCGCGGCGGCGCACATGATGCAATGGGTTTTATAGATGAAGCGTTAGCAGATTATCTGAATTCGACTGCAATTGATGAAAATCAACCAAAAGTATACAACAGTATTGGTGTTTGTTATGCGAAAAAAGGAAAGATTGATCTAGCGTTAAGCTATTTTGAAAAAGCTACAGAATTTGATCCGTTATACGGAAAAGCATATTCCAATAAAGGAAATGTATACGATATGAAACGTGATTTGAAAAACGCTTGTAAAAACTGGAAAAAGGCACTGGAATTGGGCTATACGGGAAATCAACGACGTTATGATACAAAATGTAAATAAGGTTGAAAAACCCAACAATATGTAAAAAATACGCAATTCTTCGTATTGTAATAACGCTATAAAAAGTGGAAATTTGTTACTGTTAACAACTTAATAATCAATAACTAACACTACTATAATGAAAAAAATAATCACATTACTTTCTGTAATTGCGCTTTTAGCTTCTTGCGCAAATTATGGCGAAAAGAAAATGTTCAACGGAACGGAAGTATATTATAAAGATGGAATTACGGAAGCGCAAGCGGACAAACTTGGCGAAAGTTTGGTGTCTTCAGGGTTTGCTGATGGCAACGGAAAATCGGTGCAGTTTGTAAAAGAAGGCGAGAATTACATTTTCAAAATGGTTATTAAAGAAGAATCTATAGATGACAAATCACTGGAAAGTGTATTCAATATTTTCCCAAAAGAACTTTCAGAGTACATGGGTTTTCCTGTGGATTTACACTTATGTGACGATTCGTTTAACACCTTACGCGTACATAAGCTAGAAGATGCTCAAAAAACAATTATGGCAAAAGCAACGGAAGTGCGATACACGAAAAATGTAACACTTGACGAAGCAGAAAAATTGAAAGACTTCTTAATAGAGTTTGGTTTTTCAGACAATGAAAATCGTAAAACAGTAGCGTTAGACAAAGAAGGTACTGCGTATATTTTTAAAATGGTTTTAGATAAAAGCAGAATGGAAGACAAGAATACGATTGGTTTACTAACGATGTTTAAGGACGAATTGTCTAAAAATGTATTCGACAATCAACCTGTAAGAGTTCACATGTGTGACGAATTGATGAATACAATTAGAGTTATAGAAAAATAAATAAATACCTATGAAAAATACTGTACTACTGCTGCTTTTTTGTTTTGTGTATCAATTGACGATTGCTCAAAAAACAGACATGGTAAATGCGCCACGAAATCCAATAGGTTTCAAGCATAAAAAAGAACATTTTTTTCTAAGAGGTGATGTATACGCTTCCGCTGGAAAAATATTTGACAGAGATGGAAACTTACTATACAACTACGGAACATGGTATTATTATGACGCTAGCGGGAAAATAATTGGAAACAATTATAGCGATACAATTAAATATGACGCGAACGGTAATGTGATTGAATTCCAATATAACAGCGGAAGCACAAACAATTATACGTTTAACAGTAAAAACTTGCTGTCTCATGAGAAAAACACGTATGGAGAAGATAAAACATATACGTACGATTCTCAAGATAGACTTATAAAAACGATCGTAAACCGAAAAGGTGTTTTTAATCAGCAACACGACATTATTTATAGTAAAAGCAGCGATACATTAGTCGTTTCAGTACAATATATCAATGCAGATCGTCAGCCTGGATTTAGTGGAGCATACTATTATTTAGACGGTCATTTAGTGAAAGAAAAATTAGTTTCAGCAACGTACAGTTACATAGTTGACAAAGATAGCAAAGGAAATAAAGTTGATTTTTACACAGCAAATGATCCAAATGCAAAACACTTTGAAACATACCATCGGTATTACAGTGACGCCAATAAGCCGACAAAACTTGAATATGGATATTACATTCCAGGAAGTATAAAAACTGCAAAAAAAGTTCCAGCCGCATATATCAATGGCGTACGAGCTACAGATATCACAATTAGTAAAGGTATAAAGCCAGACGAAAAAATATTGTATGATGGATTGACGCAAACGTATTATTCCATTCCGAATGTGGTAGAAGACAATCATATGTCAGAAACACGAATTACAGCGACCGATGTGCTTTCTAAAGGAACTCCACATATTAGTTATGCGTATGATGGAAAATTTATCAACTACGTAGATGGAGAGAACAAAGTGAAAGCGCGCGAATTTTGCTTTATAGGATCTCATATGGTAGATTATCGTATAGAAAAAAATACGGGAAGAACATATATAATCTACGACTACAAAAGCGCAACCGAAAAAGCAGTAAAAGAAATGAATTTGTTTACTGCAGACACAACTGCTATTATGTATTCGCGTGAATTACAAAAAGATAATTTCTTCATTGTTGTCAAAGGACAACATATTGATTACAAAAAAGCGCGATTCGAATACTTAACAAGTGGTGATCCTGTAATCTTTATTGATGACAAACCTTTATACATCTTAACAGGATTTAAAGCGGCAAAAGATGAAGAAGTACTTGAAGGAAGAAAATATAAAGGCGAATTGGACAACCAACAAGAGATTCCTGTAGTAAAAACAACGACAGAAACAGTTGTGAAAACTACTGAAAAAGCAAGTGCTGATTATGCATGCGTAAAAGGCGATTGCCAAGAAGGTTGGGGACGCGTTACCGTAAACAATATCATTACGGATGCTACTTTCAAAGATGGTGCTATCAATGGAGTTGCCTATATATCGTATCCAAATGGAGGATATTATCATGGGCAATACGTAAACAATCGACGTCATGGAGTTGGCTATTACAAATGGGAAAACGGTAATGTGTACATTGGCGGATGGAAAGATGGACTACAACACGGTTTGGGATATTCCATGGACAAAGAAAACAAAATTACGAGCGCAGGATTGTTTGAAAATGGAAAATTTATTTCAGAATCTGCTACGGATTATCTAGCTGGTAAAACGTCCGGAAACTGTATAGGAAATTGTGTAGACGGATTTGGAAAATATACATACAAGAACGGAGATATGTATTGGGGATTTTTCAAAAATAGCAACCGTTACGGAGTTGGAACGTATTTATGGAAAAACAAAAGTGTATACACAGGCGCATATATCTTAGGCGGAAAAAGAGACGGCTACGGAATTTACACCTATGTAGATCGTTCCGTGTTCAAAGGAATATACGTAGACGATCGTATTGACGGACTTGGCGTAATGAAATACAACTCATCAGGAGATATTACGCAAGGCGTTTTCAATAGCAGCGGCGCAAAAGTCAAAGATTACTAAATCACAAAAAAAAAGAATTACGATTAACGATTAACGAATGTTGATTTTTGATTTAAGAAAACCAAAAAACACACCAATGAATAAAATAAAACTCATCGCATTAATTCTAGTAGTACAATTCAACTTTGTACAATGTCAAGAAAAAGTGGAAGTAGAAACCTATGAAGTTACGCCTGAATTTGCTAAAAAATTAGACAAACCAGAGGTTCATTTCACAGTTGACATTCCGAAGCAATTAAAACTAGAAAAACCAGTAGAAGGCAAAAAAAGTTTCTCTTACGGAATGATTCAAGAAGTTGGAAAAGATAGTGTCGTTACCGAAATGTACTCTTTTGGATACATTTCTTTAGATGGAATGTCATTAGAAAAAGACGGTTTAACTTTTATGAAACAAATTCGTGACATGCTAAAAAGCGGCGGATATGAACTAGAAGAAGATAACATTGGTATCTTAGAATTTGATGGCGAAAAATACTTAGCGCTTCAAACAATTGGAACAATGAAAGAAGGGCTCAGTGACCAATTTGTGGGAAGATATTTTTTCAATGTTGTCGCTAAACCAAATCCGCATGGAAACACACATATCGTCATGTTAATGGCGGCAAGAGACGATCAAGGCATATCAACACATGAAGATTTCAAAGACAAACTAAGCACTTCTACCGTATGGAAAACGTTTAAATATTTGGAAGAATAATACCAAATGAATTACGTCAGATTGAGTGAAATTCTGAAAGAATTTTGTATCGAAATCAAGTAATTCATGTTGTAAAAAACAGTTCGTTTTATATCTTTATTGTTTTAAATGAAAGAAAAAATAAACATACACATCATTCCCAATCGTCAAAACGCATTCATTTGGTTCAACGTCCTTTTTGTGGCAACCTTATTACTCACAGGAGAAACGAATGCGTTTTCGATTGTAATGGCGTACTTTATGGAAACGCTTATCATTGGCGCGATTCACGTATTCAAAATGTTCATAATACTAAAGTATGCCAATGCAAATGGCGTTGAACGAACACAGAATAATGGTGGCGGAATGATTCTCTTTTTCATCTTTCATTACACTTTTTTTGTAGCAATTCAGTCCATGTTTGTATTTGTATTGCTCGAAATGAAAGATCCAAAAATTGATCCATTCAGCATATTTGAAAATGTGACGTATATTTTTCAAAACTATGACGGTATTTACCCAATCCTAATTTCCCTCGCTGTATTTAATATTGCAGATTTTTACCTTAATTTTTTAATGCCCAAAGCTTACGAAAAGATATCAATAGAAAAAAGTATTTTAAGTCCTTACGGGAGAATTTTCGTGCAGCAATTTGCCGTGATACTTGGATTTTTCTTCTTCATCTTTTCGTTTGCATTGGACATTATTGCGTTACTTATTGTTGGAATCAAAGCCACCGTTGACTTTTATATTGTATCAAATCCAGAGAAAAATCCGTTCAAGGGTAAAATTGACTTATCCAAAATGAAAAATCCTTAAAAAACAACGTCATTATGAAAATTAGACTATTTCTTTTATGTGTATTAAGTTCACTTTTGTTGAATGCAAACATGGCGTCTCCTGTGCAAGAAGGAACATTTGGAACGCGTCCTTTCATAAGTCAATTTGTAAACATTTTGCATGAAAATTTACGAATCACTATTGATGAAAAATTTGAGTATGCTGATTTTGAAGTAGCATATACAATCAATGCTGAAAAAAGCGGCACGCAAATTCCATTACTATTCTATGCTTCTGAATACTATGAAAACTTTGAAGTCACCATTGATGGAAAAAAAGTTGACTTAAAACGACAAGAAGATTTTTGGGATTTATATGGAATTGACAAAGAAAAACTAATCAACTTTGAATATTTATATACTAGAAATAGAGCAGAAGTTGGCGAAATCGAAAACCAATTCAAACACGGAAGAAGCGAGCATATTTCGTTGAACGATTTCTTATACTTTGAAACAGATATTTCAGAAGGTGAACACATTATAAAAGTTACATACAAAGCAACCAATTGGCGTTTTAAACACAACCGAATTAACGAAGATAGTTTTCGTTACGCATTATCGCCTGCAAAATACTGGAAATCATTTGGAACACTTAATATTACAATTGATGCAAGCAATGTAAAAGACGAAATCGCTATAAACATTGGAACACCAAAAATTGGAGAAATCAATGGAGTTTCTACGTATCATTTTAATAAATTACCTGTAGAAATTATTGAAATTACGCGAGTTCCAAAACTAAGCGGTTTTACAAAATTTCTACTAAATATTGAATCATTTTGGTTGGCAATAATTCTCATGAGTTTCATTGTTTTATATCATGTATGGAAAATGTATCGTTTCCGAAAAAAACACCCAAAAAAGAAATTCTCAGGACCAGCTTTCATTGGCGCAATTGCTATCCCAATTGTATTTATCTTTATGCTCATGTTAACCACATTTTGGATAGACACTTCCATTGGCGAACCATACGCAAGCGGACGCGAAAGTTACGGCGCATTCTTTCAATTTTTGTACTTTCCAAAATACTTGCTTTACTATGTTATCTTTTCAATTTTGGTAGATTTTCTGTTTAAAAAACTACATGCTAAGCCTAAAGAATAACGTGAAATAATTTCATTCAAATTATATTTCGAATTATTTATATTATTATGTTTCGTCTTGCGGAACTTGATTCAGCATCTCATAACAGTGATAGGAAAAGTATGTGTGATTCCGAATCAAGTTCGGAATGACGTAGCCAAATAATTTTTAAATCTTTAAATAATTTAATCTTTCAATCCAAAAAATACGCAACTCATCGTATAGGAAAATCTTCAAAAAAGCAAGAGTTTTGTTAGTGTGAAAAAACCACACAAAACGAACCAATCAAAAACTTTTCTATCTTTATAAAGATGAAACAGCACATACTCACATTTTTACTATTATTTTCGATTGCACTAATTGGGCAAAATGCAGCGGTAAATTCGGCGAAAGCCAAAAAAGAAGCCATTGTATTATTTGAAACGTACGAACAGAAAAGTGAAGAATTC
Source organism: Kordia antarctica (assembly GCF_009901525.1). Lineage (NCBI taxonomy): Bacteria > Pseudomonadati > Bacteroidota > Flavobacteriia > Flavobacteriales > Flavobacteriaceae > Kordia > Kordia antarctica. Next base: position 2,636,637 of record NZ_CP019288.1, on the reverse strand, counting down.
CATCAAAATCACAAATACGATTCCGTGAAAGTCTATTTGGGAAAGTTAGATGCGTTATTGCCACAAATTAAAGATTCATCCTATACGTACAGAGCAGACTTAATAAGAGGTTCCGTGTTGACACGCAATACACAATCGGATAAAGCGATGAACGTGTTGCTAAAAGCTGTTGAATTTTTCAAATTGCAAGAAGATTATCCAAATTACTATCGCGGACGCTATAAAATGGGTATTTGTTATTACTATGTAAACAGGCGTGGAGAAGCGAAAAAGATGATGTTAGAAGTGCTGGAAAATACGCAATATGTTACTGAAGATTTGGCTACAAGCGCATTAGCAAATATTGCTTCAATCAACATTGAATTGGGAGCGGAACCAAAAGATACATTGTTACTTAATGATGCAATTCGAAAATTAAATAGTGCCAATTTAGTCAATAGAAAAAATAAAAACTATACCAAACTTGCGTCTAATTATAGTTTACTAGCAGAATCGTATAATCAGTTAGAGGACAAGCAAAAAGCAATTCAATTATTGGATAGTGCAATTTACTTCGCTCAAAAAAATGAAAATTTAGTAGAAGAAGGCTTTGCGTTGATTAAAAAAGCAAACTTACTCACAAAAAATAAGCAATACGTGCCAGCTAAAAAAATGTTCAATAAAGCTATTAAAATATATACTGGTGGCGAGTACAATCCGTTATTATTATACGCATACAGAGAAAAATGGAACATGTTCGTATTGAAAGAAAATTTCAAAGCGGCAACCAGTTTGGGCGACTCTATTAACAAATTGAGTATTATAAATTATAACAAGCGTTTTGCCGATGGAATTTCGGAAGCGGAAATCAAATACAAAACTGCCGAAAAAGAACGCGAAATATTTGTGAATCGTGTTGATCTTGCTGAAAAAGAATTATTGTTACAAAAACGACAATTTCAAATTTATGGTGCGCTTGGTTTGGCGTTAATATTCTGCATTTTAGGATATCTATTTTACAATCAACAAAAATTAAAGAACAGACAATTAGTTAAAGAAAACAAGCTAAAAGTTGCGCTTAGAGAAATAGAAACGCAAAACAAATTGCAAGAACAACGTTTGCGAATTTCGCGTGATTTACACGATAATATTGGTGCGCAATTATCGTTTATTATTTCATCAATTGACAACTTAAAATATGCTTCTAAAGAAACTTCAACCGAATTCAAGGACAAGTTGGCTTATATTAGTGAATTTACTTTAGCAACTATTGATCAATTGCGCGACACGATTTGGGCAATGAACAAAGATGAAATTTCCATTACTGACTTGCAAAGCAGAGTGTTGGCGTTTATTGAAAAAGCAAAAGTTGCGAAGCAAAATATAAAATTTGAATTTGATAATGGAGTAACATCGCCAATACTATTTTCGGCAATTGAAGGAATGCATTTATTCAGAGTTGTGCAAGAATCGATTAACAATTCGCTAAAATATGCTGAAGCAACATTGATAAAAGTACATTTTAACGAAGTTGACAATCAATTGATACTAAGTGTAAAAGACAACGGAATCGGTTTTGAAAAAGAAACCGTTCAACTCGGAAACGGATTGTACAATATGCAAAAACGTATGGACGAAATTAACGCGAATATTGATATTCAATCTGAGTTACAAAAAGGAACAACGATTACGGTAAAAGTACAAATGATAAATGCTAAATTTTAAATGTAAAAGTATTTTTTGAACAACAGTTAATATTTAGTTTATGTGTTTATAAGTTTAATAGTTTATGTTACTCAAATCAACAAATCAACAAAAGACAAAAGACAAAAGACAAAAAAACAAATCAACAAAAACCAACAACGAACAAAACCATGAAACTCAAAATAGCCATCGCAGAAGACAATCATTTTTTGGCAAAAGCCGTGATAGAAAAGTTATCTTTTTTTGATGATTTTGTGTTTAAATTTAAAGCGGCAAATGGTGCAGAATTGATTGGAAAATTAGAAGCGAATCATAATATTGATGTTATTTTGATGGACATTCAAATGCCAGAAATGGATGGAATTAAAGCAACAGAAATTATCAAAGAGAAACATCCGCAAATAAAAATTATTATGTTGACGGTTTTTGACGATGAAGAAAATATATTCAGAGCAATTCAAGCTGGTGCAGATGGTTATTTATTGAAAGAAATCAATGCGGAAAACATTCACAAATCAATCTTAGAAGTTGTGAACGATGGCGCACCAATGTCGCCAAGTATTGCATTGAAAGCATTGAAATTACTGAGAAATCCATTAACAATCGCAGAAGACGAATCTATTGAAAAAGTAAAACTCACCAAACGCGAAACAGATGTTTTATTACAATTAAGCAAAGGTTTGAATTATAACGAAATTGCAGAAAATCTATTTATTTCTTCAGGAACGATTCGAAAACACGTAGAAAATATCTACCGAAAATTACAAGTTCATAACAAAATGGAAGCGGTTCAGAAAGCGAAATCGCAGAAGTTGATTTGAATTAGATGTTAGTATTGAGTAATTAGTATTGAGGTTTTCTTAGATTGTTGGATCATTAGACATTTTAGATTTTCATATTTTAGTACGTTACCTTGAAGTTTTACATTGAGCTAAGTCGAAATGTGATTCAAGGTCACATAAAGTTGTGTAAAAAAAAGGTTGAAAAACATTCATGAATTCGTGGCAAAAGAAAATGATTTTTTAGTTTTGAACATTGAACATTGAACATTGAACATTGAACATTGAACATTGAACATTGAACAAGTTAATGCGGCAACCTATCCTTCAACAAACCATATACAAACGTTCCTAAAATCGAAGCCAAAATTACAATTAAAATAGGTAAAAACCCTGCGCCGAGTAACGTAAACATTGGCCCAGGACATGCGCCAGCCAACGCCCAACCTAATCCAAATAAAATTCCGCCAAACGCATAACGTGCAAAACTTTTCTGTTTTGGTGGAAAATGAATTTTCTCACCGTAAAATGATTTTATCTTGAAACGCTTAATAACTTGAATCGTTACTAATCCTAAAAAAAGTGCAGTTCCAATAATTCCATACATATGAAAAGCTTCAAACCTGAACATTTCATAAATACGAAACCAAGAAGCGGCTTCCGATTTAAACATGGTAATTCCAAACAAAATTCCGATCAATAAATATATAATAGTTCTTTTCATAGCTTAAAAAATTAAAGGGAAAATTAAATGAATCATTGTCAATCCGCCAACGAAGAATCCGATTACGGCAATTAAAGATGGTAATTGTAAATTACTCAATCCTGAAATAGCGTGTCCTGATGTGCATCCGCCAGCATAGCGTGCGCCAAAACCGACAAGAAATCCGCCAATAACTAATACTAAAAGGCTTTTAATATCAGTAAAAACTGAAGACGAAAACAATTCAGTTGGCATATATGTTTCGCCTGCATTTTCAAATCCTAAGGTTTGTAAATCGGCAATTGTATTCGGGTTTAAGGCGATTGTAGCTTCTAGCGTTAAAAAATGATTCGCGATAAATCCGCCAATAATTGCGCCTAATACTACGATTAAATTCCAACGTTGTGCTTTCCAATCGAATTTAAAAAAATCAACTTTTCTTCCGCTTCCGCAGATTGTACAAATCGTGCGAAGATTTCCAGACATGCCAAAATTCTTTCCAACCATAATTAGTAAAAACATGATTAAAGCAATCATAAAGCCTGAAATATACCAAGGCCAAGGTTCATAAATCCAATCCATATTGTAATATTTTCTACAAAAAAAAGAAAATTGTACCAAGATGCAAGTAACATTGGTTACAAAAGAGATAAAAGTGCTTTGATACACGCGTATTTGTTTGCTAAAAATGGTATCTTTCTTTGGTGAAAATTAGTTTAATTTTATTTGGATGAAGCAACAAGTATTGACTAAAATTTTAGGAAACGCAGATATTTATTTGATCGATCAAATTATGAAAGGTCGCTATCAAACGAACGATATTGTCTTGGATGCAGGTTGCGGAAGTGGACGAAACTTGCAGTATTTCCACGAAAGTGGACATATATTTTATGCAATTGATACCAACGCGGAACACATTGAATATTTGCAGAAACTGTATCCTAAACAGGCTGCTAATTTTACAGTTTCGTCATTAGAAAATATGTCGTTTTTGGACAATAAATTCGATCATATTATTTGTAATGCCGTGTTGCATTTCGCGAGAAGCAACGCACATTTTAAGCAAATGTTTGCAGAATTGGTGCGCGTACTTAAAAAAAATGGCAGTTTGTTTATACGAATGACTTCCGATATTGGCGTAGAAGGAAAGGCAACACTTTTAAAAGATGGCGTCTATTTTTTGCCAGATGAAACCGAACGTTTTTTATTAACGCGAAGTTTGCTTTATGAACTAATGGAAACACATCAACTTTCTTTTTTGGAATTGGTAAAAAGCACCAACGTGCAAGATTTACGAAGTATGACAACGTTGGTGTTGAGGAAGTAAAATTATTTCCAAGTTTTGTAAACGCCTTTTAGAGCTCTTTTTTTTTGTAAAATTATTTTATAAAGTTGAAGGACAAACGAATGCTGAAACTGGAATGTCAGTTTCTTTGATGGTTTTGAAACCGCCTTCTACATTGATGATGTTATGAATTCCTCTACTTTTTAAAATGGATGCTGCAATGACACTTCTGTAACCGCCTGCACAATGCACATAAAAAGGCTTATCGTTTGGAAATTCACTCAGATGATCGTTGAGGTAATCTAGAGGTGTATTTTTGGCATCTAAAACGTGTTCAGATTTGAATTCACTTTCTTTACGCACATCAAAAACTTGACTATTTTTATTGAATACTTCTTGAAAATTCGCTGTTGAAATAGAGCTCATCGTATCGTATTCTTTGGCTGCTTTTTTCCAAGCGTTAAATCCGCCTTTTAAAAAACCTAATGTATGATCAAAGCCAACTCTTGATAAACGTGTTACTGCTTCTTTTTCACGACCTTCTGGCGTTATTAATAAAATTGGTTGTTTTATATCGGCAATTAATGCGCCAACCCAAGGTGCAAAACTTCCGTCCAATCCTATAAAAATGGAGCGCGGAATGTGTCCTTTTACAAAATCATCTTGATGACGAACATCTAATACGATTGCGCTGGTTTGTTTTGCAAACATTTCAAATATTTCTGGAGATAATGGGTTAACTCCGCGTTTTAAAACTTCAGAAATATCGTCATAACCTTCTTTGTTGAGTCGCACATTGTCTGGAAAATAATTTGGCGGCGGAAGCAATCCGTCAGTGACTTCTTTGATAAATTCTTCTTTTGTCATGTCAGCACGCAAAGCGTAATTCATTTTCTTCTGATTCCCTAAAGAGTCAACCGTTTCTTTCATCATGTTTTTTCCACATGCAGAACCTGCTCCATGCGCAGGATATACAATGACATCATCGGCTAACGGCATAATTTTTTCGCGCAAGCTATCGTACAAATAATCTGCTAAATCTTCAATGGTAATATTGCCTAATTTTTGTGCTAAATCGGGTCTTCCAACATCGCCTAAAAATAAAGTGTCACCACTAAATATTGCGTGATCTTTTCCGTTTTTATCACGTAATAAATACGTGGTACTTTCCATAGTATGACCTGGCGTATGCAATGCAATAATTGTACAATCTCCCAAAGGAAATTCTTGAAAATCTTTGGCAATCGTTGCTTCGAAAGATGGTTTTGCGTTTGGCCCAAATATAATTGGCGCGCCTGTTTTTTTAGCAAGTGTGACATGTCCGCTGACAAAATCTGCATGAAAATGTGTTTCAAAAATATATTTAATTTTCGCGTTTTGTTTTTGTGCTTTGTCAATGTACGGTTGTACTTCGCGTAACGGATCAATAATAGCAACTTCGCCATTACTTTCTATATAATATGCGCCTTGTGCTAGGCAGCCTGTGTAAATTTGTTCAACAGTCATAATTTTTCTTTTTATGATTTCTTGCATAAAAGTATTGTGATTGTGTGATGTGTACAGTAACTTTTGTTACAGTAGCGTGTTTTTTCTGAATTAACTAGTGCTTTGACAGAAATTGGATGTTGTTTCTATAGAATAAAATTTTGAAATTTAATAACGTTTCGAATTAACCACTTCATCTTCATTTATTTTCTTTCTCTTTGCTCGCACAAAGAATACTGAATCAAGTTCAGCACAGGCTTCACAAAAGAAAGTGCGTTTTTAGTTCGCGTGATTTCTATTTTATATTTTGGAACTCATGAATCTTTGATTTCCAGAGGTGTTTTTAGTTTTTTCTCTGAAAAACTAAAACCGCATTCATTTTTCTAAATTTTTTCCAAGGCTTCAAAAATTCTTAACGAAAAATGTATGCTACACTTCGGAAAAAGAACCCGCTGTGCATAGTTTTTCTGAATTAATTATTGTTTTACGAAGAATTCCATGTAGAAGATGAAAATTGCCATGACAAATATGAAATAACCAAAACCTTTTTTGAGTTTTTTTCCATCAATAAAGTTACTTAGATAACTTCCAATAAAGATTCCGACAAGTGAAATAGAAGTGAATACTGCTAAAAATTGCCAATCGATTTCCATCGTTAACGCATCGCCCAAAAAGAAACCTAATAATGATTTAAACGCTATGATAATTAGTGAAGTTCCTACTGCAATTTTCATTTCTACATTTGCAAGTATTACCAATGCAGGAATTATTAAGAAACCGCCTCCAGCACCAATCATTCCAGTAATTGCGCCAACAACTAAACCTTCAATTAAGATTAACGGATAGTTGTATGTTACTTTTCCGGTTGATGATTTTTCTTTGCGTTCTTTTAGCATGGAAAATGCCGCTGGAAACATTAGTACAGCGAATAAACCAAACATGCCCATTCGGCGAGTGAAGTTGAAATCGCCAACTGTAAATAAAATATCTGGTAATGCGGGAACTACATAATATCGAACTAAAGTGACACCAATTATAGCAGGAATTCCGAATACGACAGCCGTACGCCAGTCTACATAACCTTTTAGGTGTTGTTTTAAACCGCCAACTAAAGCACTTGCGCCAACAATAAATAGTGAATACGCAGTGGCTACTTTTTCGTTTACGGAGAAGAGATAGGCAAGTACGGGAACCGCTAAAATAGAGCCGCCGCCGCCAATAAGTCCTAAAGAAATTCCTATAACCAAGGCACTAACGTAGCCAAGTATTTCCATAATTTATAAATGTTTATCGCTGCAAATTACAGTTCACTTAATGATTTGGCAGTAACAAAGGTTACATATTCAGGCTAAATTTATAATTTTAATATGATTTCTGTGTAGTTTTACGCGTCCCATTTGTTCTAATTTTTTTAGAAGTCGTGAAATTACAACTCTGGAACTGTGTAAGTCGTACGCAATTTCTTGATGTGTATTGTAGATTGTATTGCCTTTGTTAATGCGAACTTTTTCTTTTAAATAATTGAGCAATCGTTGGTCCATTTTTTCAAAAGCTACACTATCTAGAATATGCAATACTTCATTTAAACGTGTATGATAACTTTGAAAGACAAAATTTCGCCACGATTTGTAGTTCGCAGTCCATTCTTCCATTTTCTGCACAGGAATCATAATGAGTTTCGTGTCTTTTTCAGCCACAGCTTTGATTTCACTTTTGGTTTGTCCCATGCAACAATTCATTGTCATAGAACACGTTTCGCCACTTTCTAAATAGTAGAGTAGTAATTCGTCGCCTTCTTTGTCTTCTCGTAGTATTTTGATAGCTCCAGAAACCAATAATGGCATTCCACGTACATAATCGCCAATTTCTAGCATCGTAAAACCCGCAGGAATTTCTTTAAAAGTTCCTACTTGCGCAATTTCGTTTAGTAAATCATCTTCAAAAAGATGTCCGTAATTGTCTTTGAGTTCTTGAATCATGAAGTACGATTTTGAATTTTAAAACAGTTTCATTAAAAGTAATGAAAGTATTGATATTGCAAAATTATTCTTCTTCAAAGTTTATAAAGTACTAAGATTTGCAGCATTAGTTTTGAATTCAAATTAGCTACAACGCTTCAATTTTTTTCATGATTTCTTCTGCTTCGGCAGTTTTCTGATCACTTAATTTTCTGTTAGATGTAGAAAGATCAAAAGCTTCTTTGGTAAGTTTTGTATATTGATCGTACAGTTTTTCTTTTTCAGTTTTTTTTTTGAATAATCCGAACATGGTTTTTCTTTTTCTTAAGTTTTAATAGCAATGTAAAGATAGGGTAATTTTGGGTCTTAGTTTTCAGTTTTCAGTTGTGAGTTCTCAGTTATGAGTGAAAACTGCAAACTGAGACTGTTTACTGCAAACCGAGATGTTTTTAATCTTTTAATCTTTTAATTCTTTAATTCTTTAATTTTTCAATTTTTTTTAAAAAGAAAAGCTACAACATCAATACGTGACGCTGTAGCTTTTTGCAAAAATACTAACTAACTATTGTTGAATCTCTTTTTGTTTCTTGCGTAAGTCTGTGTTGAAAATAACACTGAATTGCAAATATCCTTTTCCAGTTGTGCTTAATCGTTGATAGAGCATTCCTGTTTGTAGGTTTAAATTTTTGTTTAATTGATATCCAATTCCGCCATATAAACGGTTTCTATCGAAAAAATCTTCCGCGCCGTTGACAAAGATTTCATTGTAAATTCCGAAGAAAAACGTTCCAGTTTCTATTACAGGTTTGTTTACAGGAATGAACAACATTAATCGGTAGCGAAAACGTGTTTTAAAATCATCTTCAACCCAACGTTGTTCGGCTCTATATCGATGTTCAAGTTTTACGCGTCCTATATGATCCGTTGTGATTAATTGTTGCCAAATACGATGTTCTTCTGTTTCAGGACTATCACGTTCGCTGTCGTACACAAAACTTCCAATGTAGGCATATCCTGCGGTAGCAAATGCATTTTTTGCAAAGTGATAATTCAATCCAGTTCGCAACAACCATTGTTCTGTATTGACAGGCGCAATAGTGTGATTTCGAAATTGAACTTCGGTATGAATACTCAATTTTTCACTGATTTTATTCGTTCCGAAATACATCAACCAATTTCCTGTTTCATCTTGACTCCAACTTGTGAGCGGAATCATGAAAAGCAGAAGTAAAACGGTACTTTTTTGTATAAACTTCTTCATTACAGAAACGTTACTTTACCATTGTTAATATCATACATTCCGCCAATGATTTTGATTTCTCCATTGCTTTCTTGTTCTGCTAATACAGGACTTTGCTTGCGAATATTATCAATAGTCATTTCTACATTTTTAACTGCAACATTGTTTACAAATTCTATATTTTTAGAGTTTCGTAAGCTTTTGTCTGTTGGTTCAGAAACTGCTTCTACAGCAGGTTCTATTTTGTTTATTAATGCAGTTAGGTTTCCAAGTCTTGCATGATCGCAAGCACCTTTTACAGCACCACAAGCGGTATGTCCTAAAACCAATACTAATTTTGTTCCTGCAAGTTTACAGGCAAATTCCATGCTTCCTAAAATGTCTTCGTTGACAAAGTTTCCAGCAATACGAACGCTAAAAATATCTCCAATTCCTTGATCGAAAATTAATTCAGAAGAAACTCTAGAATCTATACAACTTAAAATTGTTGCGAACGGATATTGTCCTGTGCTAGTATCAGAAACTTGATCGAGTAAATTGCGTGTTACTTGTGTGTTATTCATGAATCTTGCATTTCCATCTTTTAATGCTTGTAAAGATGTTTCTGGAGTCATTACTGCTTGTGTTTCTTTCGTTTGTGCTTTCATAGTTTTTTTGTTATAATTTAATTGCTAGTTCTTGTTATTAATTCGGCATTTTTTGGTCTAAGTTGAAAAAATTTGATAAAGCTATCTGGGTTTTCCACAATTCCACGTTCTGAAATCAATCTAATATCAATGTTTCTGTTACGTGCTTTTTCTGAAAAATCCTCTAATATTTCAACAATATCAAGATCTAGATATCTTGTTTTTCGAACATCTAATTCTAAGAATGTGTCTCTTGGTAATCCGTCTAATTCTTTTAAGATGGTAGCTTTGTTAAAGAAAGTTACTTCTTCGGCAAGTGTCATTTTAATTCGGTGTTTTCCGTTACTGTTATCTTCAATATGTAAAAAGTGTGAGTTTTGGAAACTTTTAATCAAGATTACAACAATACCAACAGCAAGTCCCAGTCCAATTCCCCATAATAAATCAATAAAAACAATTCCTAAAACAGTCACTACAAACGGAACAAATTGTTTCCAACCAGCGATGTACATTTTTTTGAATAAAGCAGGTTTTGCTAATTTATATCCTACAATGAATAATATTGCTGCTAGTACAGAAAGCGGAATCATATTTAATAATGTTGGAATCAAAATCACAGAAATTAATAATAAGAAACCGTGAATAATAGCAGCCATTTTGGTTTTTCCACCAGATTGTATGTTGGCTGAACTTCGTACAATTACTTGTGTAATTGGCAATCCACCGATTAATCCAGAAAGAATATTTCCTGTTCCTTGCGCAAATAGTTCTTTGTTAGTTGGTGTGACACGTTTTAGCGGATCTAATTTATCAGTTGCTTCCACACATAATAAGGTTTCTAAACTTGCCACTAATGCAATGGTAAAACCAATAATCCAAATATTATAATCACCAATAACGGCAAAATTTGGAAATCTAAATTCCCCAATAAACGAATCAAAACTATCTGGCACTGGAACTTTTACCAAATGATCGTCAATGATTCCGAATGTCTCACTATCTTTTGTTAATACAAAGTATAAAATCCCTAAAGCTACGGCAACTAATGGTCCTTGAACCAATTGAAATATTTTCCCTTTTTTAGATAAAACGGTATCCCAAAGAATTAAAATTCCCAATCCAATAGCCGCAATAATTGTTGCACCGATATTGATTTGATCTATGGCGTTGAAAATATCTGAAAATGTGTTTTCTCCATCAATTTGGAAAAAGGCAAAATCGCCTTCTGGATTTACATCATATCCAAAAAAGTGTGGAATTTGCTTTAAAATAATAATAATTCCAATACCTGTTAGCATTCCTTTAATTACGGAAGAAGGGAAAAAATACCCAATAATTCCGAATTTTAAAACACCGAAAAGGATTTGGATCACACCACCAATTACGACAGCAACTAAGAAGTTTTCATAACCTCCTAAAGCTGTAATTGCTGTTAGTACAATTGCTGCCAAACCTGCAGCTGGTCCACTAACTCCTACTTGCGAACCACTTAAAGCACCAACGACAATTCCACCAATAATTCCAGCAATTAAACCTGAGAATAACGGTGCGCCACTGGCTAAAGCAATTCCTAAACAAAGTGGAAGTGCGACAAAGAAAACGACAATACTTGCGGGGAAATCCGCTTTTAAATTTTTGAATGGATTTGAACTATTCATTGTAATATTAATTTTGATATTGAAAAATCCACGCTGTTTGGCATGATTTTCAATTCAGTGTTAGCTTAATTTTTGTTATAAAAACAGAATGATTCTTTTGTAGTAATTTGTAAAAAAGCATTCTAGCTATTCTCAGGTCAATAGCATGTGCGAAAAGTAAAACTAAGCTTGCCTTGGCGGCGGAATTAATATTTCAAGATGACAAGACCATTTTGATTGTTGTAAATAATGATTAGCGCTGGTATTGCTAAGATTGCAAAACGCTAAAGTAGTTGTAGTAAATTGATGTTCTATTTTTTTATTCTTCTCATTTTTTCCCTCTTTACCTTCTTTTTCTTCAGTATCATCTTCCCAATCAATATCTACTAATTCATAATTGATATCTGAAAAACATGAAAATACTTCTGAAATTGGCTGTAAAATCATCACGCACACAACAAGCACAAAAGTAATGTGCTTAAAAATGTTGAATATGTGCGAACGTCTAAAAATCATTTATTGGATTACTTTAAAAACTAAATCAGTATAAAACTTAACAATTGTATCTTTTCCTTCTTTTACATCAGTTAAAGATGGCAAATGTTTTGAAAAATAACGTTGTTGATGCGCGCCTTCAATTACGGTAGACACTAACATGTGTGGAAATTCGAAAGTTGGATTCATATCAATTACCATATTACTAACACGTTGTACAACACGTTTATACACTTTGTAATATCCTTTTTCGTTTTCGCTATCAATATCTTTTGTGTGATATGCCTTTGAAGATTCTGAAATAATAATTCGGTTCAAAATTACCTCGTTGATGTATGAAAACGAATTATCAACATCTACCTTTCTAGTCAAAATATCAATTGCTGTAGCTAATTTTTCTTCGTTTGATTGAATATTTGCTGTCGCGAAGACTAATTTATATTCAACCCAACTCCAATACCAACAAATCAAATACACCAATAATATGTGCTTGCTTTCAAAATAACGATAAATAGAACTTTCGTTAGAACCTATAGATTTTCCTAACTTTTTAAACGTGAACGCTTCAAAACCCAATTCATCAATCATTTCAATACTGCGCGATACAATCTTCTTTCCCAAAGCTGACGATTCAGGGTTTTTAGTGTAAAGCTCATCGCTAATAACAATATGTATTTGTAAGTTTTCCATATTAATAATGGCAAAGATAATAGTATTACTATTAAAAACTAAAAGTTTATCTATTTTTTTAGAAAAGTCGTTAAGATTAATAATTTTAGCTTGTTGTCGCTTGTTACTAAATGAGCTTTGGGAGCAATTCTTTTTCCGCAGTATAGAAAAGCTTTTGCGTTAAAAATTTTCGAATCCTTGGAGAAAATTTAGCAAAAGCTTTTTGGTTTTAGTTTTCCAGCGAGAAAACTAAAAATACCTCTGGAAAAAGCGCACTTTCTTTTGTTTCTGTTTTCTTTGTGCGAGCAAAGAAAATGAAAATAAGAAGTCCGTAATTAACTGTTTAATTGACTCTTTTCTCATAAGTACTAAACTCATTTTTTAGTGTAATTATGTAGAACTCATCTTAAATAATGTGTATTTTTGCATAATAACTCACAAGTAAAATTTCATACTATAGAAAATCTATAATTAGAATAAAACTTGATGATTCACACAAAAATATGGAACACAATGCAGGATTTGTTAACATTATCGGAAACCCAAACGTTGGAAAATCAACTTTGATGAATGCGTTTGTTGGGGAAAAATTATCGATTATTACTTCAAAAGCACAAACAACTCGTCACAGAATTTTAGGAATCGTAAATGGTGATGATTTTCAGATGATTTTATCCGATACACCAGGGATTATAAAACCTGCGTACGAATTACAATCGTCAATGATGGGTTTTGTAAAATCTGCTTTTGAAGATGCTGATGTGTTGATTTATATGGTTGAAATTGGTGAGCAAAGTTTGAAAGATGAAGCTTTTTTTCAGAAAATCATCAACAGTAAAATTCCTGTATTATTATTGTTGAATAAGATTGATAAATCTTCGCAAGAAGAATTAGAATCACAAATGGAATTGTGGAAAGAAAAAGTGCCAACGGCGGAAATTTATCCAATATCTGCGCTTGAAAACTTCAACGTACCACAAGTATTTAATAGAATTATTGAATTACTTCCGATGTCACCTGCATACTATCCAAAAGATCAGTTGACAGACAAACCAGAGCGTTTTTTCGTGAACGAAACCATTCGTGAGAAAATCTTAATGAATTACAAAAAGGAAATTCCATACGCAGTAGAAGTAGAAACGGAAGAGTTTTTTGAAGAAGAACATATTATCCGAATTCGTTCCGTAATAATGGTTGAGCGCGAAACGCAAAAAGGAATTATCATTGGTCACAAAGGAAATGCTTTAAAAACCGTCGGAATTCAATCTCGAAAAGACTTGGAGAAATTCTTCGGAAAGCAGATTCACATAGAATTATATGTAAAAGTCAATAAAAATTGGCGTAGTAATGCTAGGCAGTTGAAGCGTTTTGGGTATAATAAATAGGTTTTGAGATTTTAGTGGTGAGTATTGAGAAAGTTTGTTAATGTTTCATAATGCTAGATTTTTTCATATAAATTATACTAATAACTTTTGGTGTGATTCGTCTTTGCGAGCGATAGCGAAGCAATCTCATGCTCGTTTTACCACAAACAGATTACTTCGTCATTCTTCCTCGTAATGACGTATCAAAACCCAACAGTCTTCTTCAAAAAATCATTCAATTCAACGATTTCATGTTTTCCGGTGGCTTTTCCTATGCGACCAGCGAAATACAATGCAAACCAAACGAGTATCATAAAAAGCATTAAGCCAACTTGAATTCCATACGAAGTTTTCAAAGTAGCATTTGTATATGCCCAAATTCCAAATCCGATAAAAAGACAGGCAACTAAAAAGTGTAAAAACATAAAAAATGTCCAAACTGTCGGACTTGGACCAAACAATCCACGCAATTCACAACTTTCTTCGTCAATTTCATCGACTTCTATATGTAATTGTGGCGACCAAAAATGTTGTCTACTCTTAGGAATTCGGATAAAAACATGATTTTCTATGCGAGAAACTACAAAATCAGTTTGTGTTCCTTTAGTAGCTTCCAAACGATCAAGTACACTTTTGCTAGATTGCAGTATATTTATTTGAAAACGAGGTCGTAACACAACTTCTTCTAAACTCATGACATCTTTTTAAGAATTCCAAAATACAAGTTCTCGACAAAACAAAAACTGATAATTATCATATGTGCTTGAAACTAGAAGTTACTCGGTTAGAGAATTCTTTTATGCAGTGTAGTAAATCAAATCCGTTAAGAATTTTCGAAGCCTTGGAGAAAATTTAGGGTTTGATTTGCGGTTTTAATCTTTTCGTTAGAAAAAGATTAAAAACACCTCATAAAAGTTCCCTTTCTTTTGTTTCTTTTCTTTGGGAAAGCAAAGAAAAGAAAAGCCAGAAATAACATTCACTAAATACTTAGTCAAAATAACTTTTTACTAATAAACAGAAAATGTACCTTTGCAGGCACAAAAAGAACGAAATGAGTAATATAGTAGCCATAGTTGGACGTCCAAATGTTGGGAAATCGACTTTATTTAATCGAATGATTCAGCGTAGAGAAGCAATTGTTGACTCCGTAAGTGGTGTTACAAGAGATAGACACTACGGAAAATCGGATTGGAATGGAAAAGAATTTTCACTAATCGATACAGGCGGATATATAGTTGGAAGTGATGATATTTTTGAAAAAGAAATTGACAAGCAAGTAGAATTGGCAATTGATGAAGCAGACGCAATTCTTTTTGTAGTCGATGTCGAATCTGGAGTTACAGGAATGGACGAAGATGTTGCAAAATTACTTCGTAGAGTAAAAAAACCTGTGCTTTTAGTCGTTAACAAAGTAGATGCTGCAAATCGTTTGCATGATGCTGCCGAATTTTATAGCTTAGGATTAGGTGAATACTATCCAATTGCAAGTATCAACGGAAGTGGAACAGGCGATATGTTAGATGCTTTAATTGAAGCATTGCCAGAAGTTGAAGAAGTAGTAGAAGATAAATTGCCACGTTTTGCCGTTGTTGGAAGACCAAATGCTGGAAAATCATCATTGATTAACGCCTTAATTGGTGAAGATCGGTACATTGTAACTGATATTCCAGGAACCACACGTGATTCTATTGATACTAAATACAATCGTTTTGGGTTTGAATTTAACTTGGTTGATACTGCCGGAATTCGTAGAAAAGCCAAAGTAAAAGAAGACTTAGAATTTTACTCCGTAATGCGTTCCGTTCGTGCTATTGAACACGCTGATGTATGTTTAGTAGTTGTAGATGCAACAAGAGGATTTGACTCGCAAGTACAAAACATTTTCTGGTTGGCAGCAAAAAATCACAAAGGAGTTGTCATTCTTGTCAATAAGTGGGATTTGGTTGAAAAAGATACGTCTACGGTAAAACAATTTGAGCAACACATTCGTTCACAAATAGAACCATTTACAGACGTACCAATTGTATTTATTTCGGTGATTACGAAACAACGTATATTCAAAGCCATTGAAACTGCGGTTGAAGTATACCAAAAACGTTCTAAGAGAATTTCGACGAGCAAGTTAAACGACACGATGTTACCAATTATCGAACGTATGTCGCCGCCTGCATACAAAGGAAAACATGTGAAAATAAAGTTCTGTACGCAATTGCCAACAGAATATCCGCAATTTGCATTTTTTGCTAACTTGCCGCAATATGTGCGCGATCCGTACAAACGATTTTTAGAAAACCAACTGCGCGAGCAATTTGATTTTACTGGTGTTCCCGTTACGGTATATTTCAGGAAAAAATAAAATGTCTAAAAAAATAGTTCTTATCACAGTTTTCATTGTCAGTCTGATGCTTATTGGACTGATGATGTTAGTCGCTGATGCAGGAAATAATCCAACTTTAAATGATTATACGACGTCAGATCAAGAATTTAGAAAGATTAATCTAGAGGAAATGAAAAGTGATGTTGATTCACTTTCAGAAAAAATAAAGTCGCAACAACCAAAAGCGCAAAATGCAGCACTAGAAAAGTTCAATATAATTACAGAAGATGTATTGGCACATATAAAAAGTTTGCAACAAGAACTATTTTCAGGAGAACTCGCATCAAACGATTTAAGCGAACCAAAAGTAGAAGAAAATAATGCGCTTTTTTTTACGACAAACGATGAACATTCTGAAAAATCAAAACTGCTAATTGCTAAAATTGATGCTTTTGAAAATAATATCCGTACGTTAAAACTAACCTTTCCAGAACTCAATTCCATAAAACCACAAGTTCGTGATGAATATACTAATGAACTCGATTGGTTATTCTATAACTTCAAAGACTTTCCTTCAATAGCATCTTACATTAAATTAAAGAAGCTTGCAGAGGACATTAAAATAAAACGAAAAGATATTTTTACAGCAGTATTAAATAACTAGTACATTTTCTTCACAACAGTTTCAAATTAATAATTTCATTGTTAGATAGTTAAGATCAAGTCTTGATTCTAAAAGCGACTCGTGCTGAGCGAAGTCGAAGTAAGCGATCTGACATCTTTTATCGAACAATGTTGATTTTTTATGATTTAAAAGAAAGCTTTTAAGATTATTTTAATAATAAATTGTCATTTTTTGTGTTTGTTTGTGGGACGAAACCGATTCACCATCAATCAAAAAACAAAATGAATAAATCATTGCTTATCATGCTGGTAATATTTGCCAGTATATTTACTACAACAGGCTACGCACAAGAATTCGAGATCAAGGGAAAAATTACAGACAAAATTGATAAAACTCCACTAGAATCTGCTACTGTATATGTACAAACACTTAAAGATTCTACACTAATTACATACACGATTAGTGATAAAAATGGAAGTTTTGAATTGGCAGGAAGAACAGAATTCAAAGAAGTAAACCTGTTTGTTACGTTTAATGGATTTAAAACGCATCAACAAAAAATAACACTTGACAAATCGGTAATTACGTTGCCAGAAATTAGTATGGAACTAGCTTCTGATGAACTTGATGCAGTTCAAATTACAGCAATTCGCGCGCCAATTACGGTAAAAAAAGATACCTTAGAATTTAACGCAGATTCCTTCAAGACACGACCAGATGCAACTGTGGAAGACTTAATTAAAAAGTTACCTGGCGTTGAAGTTGACAGTGACGGAAAAATAAAAGTGAATGGAAAAGAAGTCAATAAAATTCTGGTCAACGGAAAACCATTCTTCGGAAACGATCCAAACATTGCTACAAAAAATCTAACTAAAGATATTGTTGACAAAATTCAAGTCACAACGACAAAAAGTGAATCGGAAGAATTTACAGGAAAAAAAGGAACTTCGGAAGAACAAACCATCAATATAGAACTAAAAGAAGATCAAAATAAAGGTTTCTTCGGACGCGCTACCATAAGTGGCGGAACTGACGAACGCTACGCTATGAGCGGAATTGGAAACTATTTCAATGACAAACAGCGCGTAAGTGTGTTGGCGAGTAAAAACAATATCAACAGTTCAGGATTTAGTTTTGATGAAGTCTACGATATGATGGGAAATGCAGGCGGCGGAATTTCCTGGAGTGACAATGGTTCGTTTTCTGTTGGTGGATTAAGTTTTGGCGGCGGACAAGGAATTACGACATCAAGCAATGTAGGCGCAAGTTTTGTAGACGAATACGAAGACAAAACAGAGATTCTTGCAGATTACTTTTTCTCGCGTGCCGATTCGGAAAACGAAAGTAGAGTAGAACGTGAAAATATATTACCAGATGGAAGCTTCTTTACAAACTCTAGAAGTACTTCCACAAGCTTAAATGATAGTCATAGAGCAACAGCAGAATTGCAATTTAAAATAGATTCAACTTTCAAAATAGTAGTCGCTCCAAGTTTCAGATTTACGGAAGGAGAAAATTTTTCTTCTCTAAATGAAGAATCTTTAGACGATGATGGAACATTGCAAAATAGAGGAGATTCACAAAACAAAACAGATTCAGAACGACGTAACTTTGGAAGTAATATTGATGTAATTAAAAAGTTTGGAAGCAAAGGTTCATATGTAAGTCTTAACTTGAATAATAGTATTATTAATAATACTTCAGAAAACTTTTTAAACACAACCAATGAAATATTTGGTACAACGCCAACAACAGAAACTAGAGATCAATTGACCGATATTGATTCAAAAGAAAATCAACTAAGTGCAAGTGTAGAATATCGCATTCCGCTAAAAGAAAAACTATTCTTAGATCTAAATTATCATTTCAGTAACAGACGCGAACGCAATGAGAAAGAGGTTTATGATTTTGATAATACTACAAATCAATATGATGATTTCAATCAAACACTAAGTTCCGATTTAAAAGTAAACTTTTTAACACATACGCCAAAAATTGGAATCAATTACGAAGGTAAAAAATTATACTTAAGCTTCAATACAGGATTGTTATTCTCAGAATTAAAAAATGAAGAATTCATTCAAAATACAAGTGTAAAATCAAGCTTCTCAGATATCAGTATTAGCAGTTACATGCGCTATCGTATCAAACAAGGAATGAGTGTTTCTTTAAACTATAATACAAATTCGCAAGCACCAAGAGCGCAACAATTACAGCCTGTGGCAAACGTGAGCAATCCGCTGAATATTGTTGTTGGTAATCCAAACTTGAACCGAGAATTCAATCATCGCTTCTATGCGAATTTCAACAATTACGATTTCAAAAGTAAAAGTGGATTCTTTGTGTGGTTTTCGGCAACGTTGACCAATGATAAAATTGTTCCAATCTCAACTACTGATGAAAACAGAATCAGAACTACAACCTACACAAACGTAGACGGAATAGTTAGAGGAAGCGGTGGCGTTTCATACAGCAAAACGATCAAACGCGACAGTAGTTCGGTGCGTTTCAGAGTTGGATTATACAATAATTACAACAAAGAATTTAACTTTAGCAATGGTGTGAAGTTTTCTACCAAGCGAAATGCATTATCGCCAAGTGTACGAATGACGTACAATTACAGGGAATTATTAGAAATTGAGCCAAGATATTCAGTTTCGTTAAACTCAATACAATACAGTTTAGAAAACTTAGACAATGAAACTTATCAGAGTCATACTGTAGGTTTAAAGACAACAACCTTTTGGCCAAAAAGTATTGTATTTGGAAACGATTTGCGCTATACATACAACACCAATGTTGCACCAGGATTTGAACGAGGCGCATTATTTTGGAACATGAGTTTAGGTGTAAAAATTCTAAAAGACAAAGGAACCATAAAATTAACAGCGTACGATTTATTAGATCAAAACATCAATACGCGTAGAAGCATTACTGCAGATTACATTCAAGATTCTCAAAGTACGGTATTGCAACGCTATTTCATGTTAGGATTTACGTATAAACTGAGTAAAATTGGTGGGAAAAAAGAAGGTGGTATGCAATTCTTATAAATTAGTGTAGCAAAATATATAAAAAGCTTTTGAATATTTTCAAAGGCTTTTTTTGTGTAGTGAATTTTGTATATTCAAAAAATCTAAAATAGACTCATATAACTAATCGTTAAACAGAAAATTTAGTGATGAAAAAAATAGTGCAGCCACTTATTTGTATAGTGCTACTGCTGAATTCTTGCACAACTCCTAAGCAAAAAGTTGATCATGAATTAGAAACAATTTTTATGAATTGTATCTACTCATCATTGCCAGACAATGGAGTTGAGTTGATAACAATTTTGAAAAAAGCAGAGCAAATACTCATTGAAGAAGAATTACTAAAAGATGGAAGTGGTGAAAGTTATCTAAAGCTATACAAGAACATAGAAAAAGCTACTGATGGGAAACTCCAAGATTTGCGTGTTGCAGAATACATTCAAAAAATGATGCAGAAAGATTTAGATGTAGATAACTATGTAAATTGTATGCAAGAATTTATGCAAAGCCCTAAATTTCTCGATTCTAAATTGAATAAATTGAATAAATTTATAAATTTAGCAAGATCTGAAACGAATACACCTGAAATCAAAACACTCGTAAATAATATGTTGACTGTTTTTGAAGCTACAGACTTTGAACATAATTATTATAAATACTTGACTTTTTTGCTGTTGGATAAATACAATCAGACAGATTTTGAAATTCAGAACATTGATAGAAGTCTCCCAAAAGAAACAGCACCTAAAATCTCTGCTTCAGCACTAGAACAAGCATTCAAAATAGAAATGCAACCAGAAGAAGTTCTTTTTGTCAATGGTGAAAAAACGCCGCGAAATTCACTACGAAAGAAAGTGATAACATATTTGCGAAAGCATAAATCAGAGAGTATTATTAGTGTAAAGTATGATATGAAGATTCCATATTCATTTTATATAGTTGTTCAAAATGAAATGGTTGGTGCTTTTGAAGAAGTTAGAAACGAATTAGCAAAACAAAAATTCAATAGTTCGTTTGATGATTTAACCCAAGAACAACAAGAGGAAATCAAAAAAACATATCCAATGAAAATTGTAGATCAAGAATGAAAAAGAAGCTACTAAAAATCTCACTAATTTTTCTCTTTCTAATATGAATTGCAGACTATGTTTTGACGATTCATGTCGCTCCATATACCATCTTCAACAACAAAAAATAAATCTAGCAATTACGCCAGAAAAGCTAGATTTGCAAAGTGAAAAACTAACAATCCAACAAGTCTAAAAGCGCAAGCGAGTCCAAAAGCAAAGCGTGTCTAATTACGGTAGCTTAGCCTGTCGAAGCTACCAACTTCCACCAGCGCCACCGCCGCTAAATCCGCCGCCACCGAAGCCGCCACCAAATCCACCGCCGCTGCTTCCACCACCGAAACCGCCACTACTTCCGCCGCCAAAGCCACCTTTACCCAAACTGCTTAAAACAATAATATCGAGTAAATTGCTTCCTATACCACCGCGACCATTATTTCCGCCGCCATTTCGTTTATTATTTGATATAATAGATATCAATACGATAAAAAAGATGACTAAAAACATAATAACTCCAGAGGGAATTCCTTCGCTTGACGATTGTCGCCGTTCGCCAGTAAATTCGCCGTTTAAAACCTCAATAATACTATTGACGCCTTCATCTAAACCGCCATAATAATTATTTTGTTTAAAAAAGGGAATAATTCTATTTCGAACAATTTGACCTGTAACTCCTGCGGTTAACTTATTTTCAGCGCCATAGCCAGGAGAAATCCATATTTTACGCTCTTGTTCAGCTAAAAGAATAATCACACCATTATCTTCTTTCGCTTGTCCAATTCCCCATTTCTGTCCCCATTCTGGCGTAAGCATACCAATACTTTCACCTTGTAAACTTTTAATAATAACTACCACAATTTGCGTAGAAGTTGTATCAGAATATTTGATGAGTTTATTTTCTAAAGCAGCTTTTTCGCCACCAGAAAGTAAACCAGCATAATCGTATACTGCATCAGGATTTGCTTTCGTAGGCTTTGGTGGAATGTCAAACTGAGCGTAGGAAACGTTCAAGAAAAACAGTCCAATAATAAAACTGAAAATTTTCAAATATGTATGTGTGTTTGTCAGCATTAGCCTCTTGAAATTTCGTTTGGTAGTTCGTCTACATCTGTGTCTGCGTCCCAAGGAAAATGTTTTTGCAATTCCAATCCGGCTTGTAAAACACCTTCAATCATTCCTTTAGTAAAATTTCCTTGTCGGAATTGATTTTTCATCGCATCACGCGTTGTGTTCCAAAAATCAGTAGGAACTACATTATTAATGCCTTCATCTCCGCAAATAACAAATGTTTTATCTGCCACAGCGACATAAATAAGTACGCCATTCCGAAGTTTTGTATTATCCATTTTAAGCAGATGAAATACTTCTAGTGCGCGATCAAATGTGTTAGCATCTGTATGCTTTTCTATATGAACTCTAATTTCACCAGAAGTATTTCGTTCCGCCGTACGAATGGCAGCAACGATTTCTTGTTCTTCCTCAACGGAAAGGAAATCTTCTACTTTAGACATATGTTTTGGGTGCTTATTAGGTATTATTAATTAAAATCGAACTCAACATCAGGTGCTTTTTCAGTTCCTGGATCAGCTTTGAAACGCGCCATTTCTTTTAATCCAAATGCACCTGCATATAGGTTGTTTGGAAAAGTGATGATCTTTTTATTGAAATCATTCACTGCGCTATTGTAGCGATTTCTTGACGTACGAACAGAATTTTCCGTACTTGCGAGTTCGTCTTGTAGTTTTAAGAAATTTTCATTGGCTTTCAAATCAGGATAACGTTCAACAGTTACCAATAATCGTGACAATGCGCCAGAAAGTCCAGCTTGTGCTTCTTGAAATTTCGCCATGTTTTCGGGCGTTAAATCGTCTACATTAATTTGTGTTTGAGTTGCTTTTGATCTTGCATTAATTACCGCTTCAAGCGTTGTACGTTCAAAATCGGCAGCACCTTTAACCGTTTTCACAAGATTTCCAATAAGGTCATTTCGACGTTGATATTCACTTTCAACATTAGACCAAGCAGTTTTGGCATCTTCTCTCAGCAACACCATTCCATTGTATTTGGTGTATGCAAAAATCGCAAGTATAGCCACAATGACTAAAGCGATTATCCATTTTTTATTCATAATTATTCAGGTTTATTTGTTAGTATTGTATTTAGTTCAAACGTTACAGATTGTCCTTGATTTTTACAAGTTCAGCTCTAATCTGTTGTAATTTACGAATAATCTCAAAATTGGAAAGCGTTTTCTTCTTTTCCTCTTTTAAATGAACTTTTGCGCCGTCGAGTGTGAAGCCACGTTCTTTGACCAAATGATAAATAAGTTGAATGTGTTTAATGTCTTCAGGCGTAAACTTACGATTTCCTTTAGCATTTTTCTTGGGTTGAATTTCATCAAATTCTTTCTCCCAAAAACGGATCAAAGAAGCGTTTACGTCAAAAGCTTTGGCAACTTCGCCGATACTGTAATATAATTTTTCTGGTAAATCAATATGCATTAGTCGAGCGATTGATTTTGTTTGGCAGCATTTTTTAATAACTCTTCAAATTCTTTAGCAGATAAATTTCCATAATAGAAATTAAGCGGATTTATTTTATCTCCATTTTTACGAATTTCATAATGTAAATGCGGCGCTTGCGATCGTCCTGTACTTCCCACAAAACCAATCAAATCACCACGTTTCACCTTTTTTCCTTTACGAACGTTGTATTTACTCATGTGTGCATATAGCGAAACATATCCGTAACCGTGATCTATACGAATGTGTTTTCCAAAACCAGAAGAAGAATTATCGGCGCGTTCTACAACTCCATCACCAGCAGCATATATTGGCGTTCCTTTTGGCGCTGTAAAATCCATTCCCCAATGCATCTTTCGAGCTTTCGTAAACGGATCATTTCGCATTCCATAACCAGAAGCCATTCGCGTTAAATTTTCATTAGTTACAGGCTGAATTGCTGGAATAGAAGCTAAAAAATCTTCTTTATCTTCTGCCAACTTTGCAATTTCGTCCAACGATTTAGACTGAACTACCAATTGTTTTTGCAACACTTCCAAGCGTTTTGTCGTAGACACAAGCAAATCTGCATTTTCATAGTTATACAAAGCTTCATATCTATTTACACCGCCAAAACCAGCTTTGCGTTGTTCTTCAGGAATTGGGTTTGCTTCAAAATACAAACGATAAATAGTATTGTCTCTTTCTTCAATATTTTCTAGAACAGATTCCGCATGCGCGATTTTCTTATTCAGCAAATCATACTGAAATTGCATTTTTGCCAATTCACGTTGCAACACCTTTTCATTTGGTGTTTCAAATGATGTGTAAATGAAGACAGTTACTAGCAAAATAGCGCATAAAGCAACGGATGCAATGTACAATAATGCATAGCCAATTTTACGTCCACGCTTGCTTTCAATCTTGCGATATGACAGCGTTTCTGAATCGTAATAATATTTTACCTTACTCATTCCTTAAAATATTCTATTTTTGCACAGATTCTCAATAAAAATATTTCATGAGAAACTTGTGAAACAAACAAATATAACTATTGTTTTACAGTTTTTGGAAATTTTACAGCAGCTTAAGATAATTTTAATAAATCATAAAGTAGCTTTGACAATCAAAATTTAATAGGTTTACATAAAATACGAGATTATATATTCTCTTTTAATCAGTTAAGAATAAATGAAATCCCAAGATATTAGAACCAAGTTTTTAGAATTTTACAAATCTAAAGCGCATCAAATTGTGCCTTCTGCGCCAATGGTTATGAAAAATGACCCAACTTTGATGTTTATCAACTCTGGAATGGCACCTTTTAAAGAATATTTCTTAGGAAACGGAACGCCAAAAAGCAATCGTATTGCCGATACACAAAAATGTTTGCGTGTAAGCGGAAAACATAACGACTTAGAAGAAGTTGGATATGACACGTATCATCACACGATGTTTGAAATGCTTGGAAACTGGAGTTTTGGCGATTACTTTAAAAAAGAAGCCATTACGTGGGCTTGGGAATTATTGACAGAAGTTTTCGGAGTAGATAAAGATATTTTATATGTAACTGTTTTTGAAGGAAGCGAAGAAGATGGTTTACAGCTAGATCAAGAAGCGTATGACTTGTGGAAAGAAATTATTCCAGAAGAGCGCATTTTGATGGGAAACAAAAAAGATAACTTTTGGGAAATGGGAAGTCAAGGACCTTGCGGGCCTTGTTCAGAAATTCACGTTGATATTCGTACGCCAGAAGAAAAAGCACAAGTTTCTGGAGCAGATTTGGTCAATATGGATCATCCACACGTTGTGGAAATCTGGAACTTGGTTTTCATGCAATACAATCGTAAAGCAGACAAATCATTAGAAAAATTACCTGCAAATCATGTTGATACAGGAATGGGATTTGAGCGTTTATGTATGGTTTTGCAAGATGTAAAATCGAACTATGATACAGACGTTTTTACGCCAATTATTAGAGAAATAGAAGCGATTTCAAATACAAAGTACGGAGAAGACGAAAAAGTAGATGTTGCCATTCGTGTCATTGCCGATCACGTGCGCGCAGTATCTTTTTCTATTGCTGACGGACAATTGCCAAGTAACAATGCAGCTGGTTATGTAATTCGTAGAATCTTGCGAAGAGCAATTCGGTACGGATTTACTTTCTTAAACAAAAAAGAACCATTTATTTATCGTTTGGTAGATGTGTTGGATAAAAAAATGGGGAAAGCGTTTCCTGAACTTACAGAGCAAAAGCAACTCATTCAGAATGTAATAAAAGAAGAAGAAAATTCATTTTTACGTACGCTAGATCAAGGTTTGGTATTATTAGATCGTGTGATTGAAAATACAAGTGGAAAAGAAATATCAGGTAAAAAAGTATTCGAATTAAAAGATACCTACGGTTTTCCAGAAGATTTAACAGAGTTGATTCTGCGTGAGCGCGATTTATCATACAATAAAAAAGAATTTAAAAAATTACTAGAAGAACAAAAAGGAAAAGGTCGGGAAGCAACAGCGATTCAAGCAGATGATTGGGTAATTGTTATAGAAGATGAAGAAGAAGAATTTGTCGGATATGATATGCTTGAAGTTGATGTAAAATTGACGCGTTACCGTAAAATTGAAACCAAAAAAGATGGTGTACAATATCAATTAGTATTCAATTTGACACCATTTTATCCAGAAGGCGGCGGACAAGTTGGTGACAAAGGATATTTGGAAGTGCCAAATGGCGATGTTGTGTATATTTTGGACACGAAAAAAGAAAATAATCTAATTATTCATATTGCGAAAAATTTACCAAAACATATAAACGTAACGTTGCGTGCTGTGGTTGATAAAAAGCAACGTAATCGTACAGCGGCAAATCATACAGCAACACACTTATTGCATCAAGCATTGCGTGAAATTTTAGGAACGCATGTAGAGCAAAAAGGTTCGGCAGTACATTCAAAATATTTACGTTTCGATTTTTCTCACTTTTCAAAACTTACCGTAGAAGAATTACGCGATGTTGAAGATTTTGTAAATGCACGAATTGAAGGAAAGCTTCCGCTAGAAGAAAAACGTAACAGACCAGTTACAGAAGCAATGGCAGATGGCGCAATGGCGTTATTTGGCGAGAAATATGGAGATACGGTTCGTTCTATTCGTTTTGGAAAATCGATTGAATTGTGCGGAGGAACACATGTGGAAAATACAGGCGATATCTGGCATTTTAAAATAAAATCTGAAGGCGCAGTTGCGGCAGGAATTCGTAGAATTGAAGCAATTACATGTGATGCAACGAAAGAGTTTTATGCGACAAATAACCGCGCATATTACGAAATCAAAGACGTTTTAAGTAATCCGAAAGATGCTGTAAAAGCAGTTTCCGATTTAAAAGATGAAAACTCAAAGTTGAAAAAACAGATAGAAAGTCTGTTGAAAGACAAAGCGAAAAATGCAAAAGGTGACCTAAAAGGACAATTACAAGAAGTTAATGGCGTTCAATTTTTAGCAACCAAAATAGATTTAGACCAAAACGGAATAAAAAATCTAGCGTTTGAACTTGGTGGTGAACTAAAAAACTTATTTTTGTTTTTTGCTACCGCGAATGGAGACAAAGTAATGTTAACGTGTTATATTTCCAAAGAATTAGTTGCAGAACGTGGTTATGATGCTGGAAAAGTAGTGCGAGAATTAGGAAAATTAATTCACGGCGGCGGCGGCGGACAACCCTTTTTTGCAACCGCAGGCGGAAAAAACCCTGGAGGAATTCCAAAAGCGCTTGAACGTGTAAAAGAATATATAAAATAACTCAATATTAACAATAATAATATTATAATAGCCTTATGAAAAAATTATATATAATTGTATTTGCATTGCTACTTGCAGTGCCAGTTTTAGCACAAGAAGAAGCTCCGAAAGATGCTTCTGATGAAGATGTATATGTTTGGTGTGTAATGCCAAGTAAAAAAGGACAATGGTTGCGTTTAACGCCGCCACAACCTGCGGTAGTTGCAGATTTTCAAGATAAATTAGTGTATCTTAAAATATTAAATCCGAACGATATTACGGAAAAAGGAAAATTAGACAGAGCTACAAGTGATGCTATTTTAAAAATGGAAAGCATTAAAGGTGTATCATACCAAAGCAAAGAATTGGTGGGATTTACGCAAGGAATGAAAAACCGTTTGCTGATCATGTATCATACTGCAAAACGAGCTGCCGATCTAAAAGAAAAGCAATAGTTTTATGATCTTGCAAACCAACATTCCGTTCGCAAAAGAAAATTATAACCCAATAACATATGAAAGTAACGTATGTTTATTGGGTTCTTGTTTTTCAGAACATATTGGCGGAAAGTTGGCGTATTACAAATTCAATACGTTTCAAAACCCATTCGGAATTTTATTTCATCCAAAAGCGATTGAGAACTTACTTACGAAAGCAATCAATAAAGATGAATTTACGGAAGATGATATTTTCTATGTAAATGAACGTTGGCATTGTTTTGAAGCACATTCTGAATTGAGTCACGCAGACAAAAATGGATTGTTATCAAATTTGAATTTGGCAATTGAAAACACGAATCAAGTGCTGCTTGAAGCTTCTCATGTAATTATCACCTTAGGAACTTCTTGGACATATCGCCATATTGAAACCGATACAACGGTTGCCAATTGTCATAAAGTGCCGCAAAAGCAGTTTTTAAAAGAATTACTTTCGGTAGATGAAGTCGCAGCAAGTGTTGAAAATTGTGTTGTATTACTGAAAAGCTTCAACCCGAAAATTACGGTAGTTTTTACCGTTTCGCCAGTGCGACATTTAAAAGATGGTTTTGTGGAAAATCAGCAAAGTAAAGCACATTTATTGTCCGGAATTCATCACGTAGTTTCTGAGCGAAATCAAATACATTATTTTCCGTCGTATGAACTTATGATGGACGAATTGCGCGATTATCGTTTTTACGCGGAAGACATGATTCATCCAAATGCTACGGCGATTAATTACATTTGGGAGAAATTTCAGCACAATTGGATTTCTCACGAAAGTGAAAAAACGTTGGAAGAAATAGAAACTATTCAAAAAGGATTGGCGCATAAACCATTCAATCCAAACTCTGAACAGCATCAAAATTTTTTAGCAAAACTACAAGCTAAAATTGAAAAGCTTCAAAAAACGTATCCATTTATGCAATTCTAAGTCAACTTCGGTTCGCTTTTTTACATATAGAATAAAGTAGTATCTTGGATTTTTCAAAAATCAATCTGGCTTTAAGTTCAAAAACGGGTTGCAATCTAAAAAACTATGAAAGTAAAACACATTATTGCTATATTTCTTTTAGGCGTGTTTATCACTATTATCGGTGCGCTATTCAAAATTCAGCATTGGCCATATGGTCCAGAACTTTTATCAGTTGGTTCATTTACAGAAGGATTGGCAATCTTACTTGGAATATGGAAATTACTAACGACAAAAAAATTTAAAGATTTCTTGAATAGTTAACTAAACAACCAACTCAATTCCGTCTGCAATCAATTGCGAAACTTCTGGTCGTTCTGTTTGAATTTCTTCTAAACGATTTAAAACTTTCGTTTGAAACGATATATCTTCAGTTGCCAATTCGTACAATTCAACAAGCAATAACCAATCATTTGAATGTGCTTTCGAAACTTCTTCAAAAATAGTTTCAAGCGAAACAGTTGTGTCTTTTTTGGTTCTAAAATCGCGAACTTTCGCATACAAAGCCTCCAAATCTTTAGCTGCTTTTGATGTTGGAATCTTCACAGTCAATGTTTCCGATTTAAAATGCGCCATATCAAACGATCTGTAATCTGCCGCGCCAGCATATGCGGAAACAATCTCTTTTCCTAGAGCCAAATCAAATGTTCCGTATGCTGGTTTAAATAACACTTCATTTTTGTATGTAACTGTACAATCTGTAAACTGAATCAAAATTAACTTTCCATTAATATTCCGAATTCCTGTCACGTTTAAACCTTCTACTTTGATGCCGCTTTCATACTCGAAGGCGATGCGTTCGCCATCATAAAAATTATACGCTTTTAAATCTCTCGGACTCATATCTTCAATCGCCAAATTGATTCCTTTTAACTTGCCTAAAGGCGAACTAAAACCGTGCGGATGCATTGTAATACCATGACCAATTAATTCTTTCTCTCTGTTTGATAATGCAGTTGGTCCTTCTGTCTTAAAAAACACAACTTCATTATCTTCATTCGTAATCATTTCTGTGAAAATTCCAGAAACTTGCAAACCTGTACTCAGTTCAATAGTTCCAATTTTTTTAGAATTAATTAGTTTTTGCAAACCTCTAAATCCGCCTTTTCGCAATGCCATTGTAGTTACAAACTCTTCCAAAACTTGCATTAAATGTGAAAAATCGGGCGTTACATACAATTGCGGTTGTGGTTTTGTAATATCAAACTCTTGGTACGCGGCGTCCAAAGCGTATGGAATTTTTTTCACTTTATCAGTCATACACCATTTACTTTCTCCAATGGAAGAAAGCAAACCTGCGCCATAAATTTTCGGGTTTTGTATATCGCCAATCAAGCCGTATTCAACAGTCCACCAATGTAAATTTCGAATCATTGCCATTTCGGACAATGCTACTTTTTTAGACTGCAATTCGTTCACGCGAGTTTCTGCTGATTCAATCTCGGTTTCTGTACTTCCTAGCGATTCTTTCACAATAGAAAGTTTCCGAACTGCTTCATACATTTCATTATCATGCGCCGATAAAATAGCTTTGGCGCCAATCTCTCCAAATCGTCTCAAATATTCTGCATAATCAGGATTGGAAATAATTGGTGCGTGTCCTGCTGCTTCATGAATAATATCGGGCGCTGGTGTGTAAGTAATATTTTCTAACTGCCTAATGTCGCTCGCAATCACCAATACTTTATAAGCTTGAAACTCCATAAAAGCATTTGGTGGAATAAATCCGTCAACGGCAACTGCTGCCCAACCTATTTCTTTCAAAATACGATTCATGCCGTACATACTTGGGATTTCATCAATAGAAATCCCCGTTTTTTGCAAACCGCTTAAATACGAATCGTGCGCTACTGTACTCAAAAAAGAAACACTCTTTCGCATCACATAACGCCAAACAGCTTGATTTATGGCGGAATAATCGTCATAATTCTGTGGTTTTATATATTGTTGTAAATGCGGAGGAAGTCTGTCCAACAATGGATTTGTTTCAATATTCTGATTCATGCGACAAATTTTCACAAAGCTATTAAAACATAAAATATTCAAGCAACAAAATATAGAAATTCAACGTATTTCATAAAATATGTATCTTCACAGACTGATTATGGTAACTTGATGAAACAAAAACCTGAAACTCGCAAAGAAGAAATTGTACGAACAGCCGAAATGCTTTTCAAAAAAAAAGGATACAGTGCTGTGACAATGCGTGACATAGCGCAAGTAATGGGCATAAAAGCAGCGAGTTTGTACAATCACATTCAATCCAAACAACAAATACTTTCAGACATTGTCATAAACATAGGTGAGCAGTTTACAGTTGGAATGTCTCAAATAGTTGCTACTGACTCAACAAGCATCGAAAAATTAGAACGAATCATTGCATTACATGTGCAAATTACACTAGAAAATCCATCAAAAATGGCAACCATGAATAACGATTGGATGCATTTGGAAGAACAAATAGAATACTATCTTACCTTACGAAGAAATTACGAAGAAAGCTTTCGGCAAATACTAAAACAAGGTATTGCAAACGGAGAACTCAAAGAAGTAGATCCTGAAATCATCCTATTCTCTATCATTTCTACCTTACGTTCGTTATATCTTTGGATTCCTAAAAAAGAAGACATCATCAAAGAAGACTTACTAGCAGCATTGAGCAAAGTGTTGCTTACAGGTGTAGCAGTTTAGGATGCTAAAAATGTCAAGAAGTACACTAATTAATGCCTTTTTTTCTTCATGTAAACTATTGACATATACTATTTAACAAAAATTTAGTTGCAAGTCAAACTAACAATTGTTAGTTTTGTAGAAAGAACTAAAAAAAGTGCATGGCAAAGTTTCACGAAATTGAAGTAGCTGACGTATATAAAGAGACTTCAAGTTGTACGGTAATCACATTCAATATTCCTGAAAACCTTCAGGAAGAATTCAACTATATTCAAGGACAACATTTAACGTTGCGAAAATTTATCAATGATGAAGATGTTCGCAGATCGTATTCGCTGTGTTCAAGTCCTGTAGACAATCAATGGAAAGTCGCTGTAAAGCAAATTCCGGGCGGCGTATTTTCTACTTATGCAAACACGGAATTAAAAGCAGGAGACAAACTTGAATTAATGGCGCCAGCAGGTCATTTTTACGTTGAGGTTGATCCGAATGGGAAGAAAAACTACATTGCGTTTGCCGCAGGAAGCGGAATTACACCAATGCTTTCTATCATAAAAACACACTTAGCATTAGAGCCAGAAAGTACATTCAAACTTTTCTACTTGAATCGCACGGTAAAATCTATTATCTTTAAAGAAGAAATAGAGCAGCTGAAAAACAAATACTTACAGCGATTCAATGTGTTCTATTTTCTAACAAAAGAAAAACGTGATATCGAATTTTTAAACGGACGTTTTACCGCAGAGAAAATTCAAACATTAGCAAAAACTTTCATCGACATAAAAGACACAGCAGATTGTTTCATTTGCGGACCTGAAGAAATGATATTTCTCATCAGAGACGAATTGGTAGCGACAGGATTGCCAAAAGAAAACATTCATTACGAACTATTCTTTTCGGGCGATGCAAAAACATCCAATGCACAAATCGCGAAAGCGTTAGAACAAAAAGTAGAAGGAACAGACGTAACGATTCTTGATGGCGGAAAAGAATTTCATTTCATCATGGAAGACGAATATGACAACATCCTAGATGGCGCATTAGCCGCAGGAGCCGATTTGCCTTTTGCGTGTAAAGGCGGCGTTTGTAGTACGTGTAAATGCAGAATTGTAGAAGGTTCCGTAGAAATGAAAATAAACTATGCATTATCAGAACATGAAGTCGCTAGCGGATTAATATTATCATGCCAATCTGTTCCAACCACAGAAAAAATTGTAGTTGACTTTGATGTGTAATAAAATAATTTGGGCGTTACCACAAATGTTCATTTCGAGAAAACCTCAATGAACATTTGCGGTCAGGCTATCACAACTCGCTTTTTGTGAGATGAATTTATACGAGGTCACTGAGTGTATCGAAGTGAAGGCAGGAATCCATCTCACAAAAGAGCTCAAACAAATTGTTCCATCCTTAACGTTTACATTGAGCGGAGTCGAAATGCAGAAATTCCCATGAAAATGGAAAACAAAGATCAAAGAATATAGAACAGAGAATAAAGATCAAAAAACGAATTAACGAAGAACAAACAAGAAAATTGAAAAAGGAAAATAATAGAAATCTAAATGAAAACTTTTAAATTTAACATTTAGCATTCTACATTTAAAATTCATAATTATGAGTGAAGCACAAATAAAAAACTTAGAGGAAATCTTCGAGCAGCGCATCGCAAATGATGAAAAGATCGAGCCAAAAGAT
This sequence comes from Kordia antarctica, assembly GCF_009901525.1. Taxonomy (NCBI): domain Bacteria; kingdom Pseudomonadati; phylum Bacteroidota; class Flavobacteriia; order Flavobacteriales; family Flavobacteriaceae; genus Kordia; species Kordia antarctica. The sequence continues at coordinate 2,603,574 of NZ_CP019288.1, read as the reverse complement.
TGGATGCCTGAAAAATACAGGAAAACACACATTCGACAAATATCGCAACACGCACATTCTGAAATCGTAGGAATGTTACCAGAAGGAAACTGGATTTCCAGAGCGCCTTCATTGCGTCGTAAAGTTGCGTTACTAGCAAAAGTACAAGACGAAGCCGGACACGGATTATACCTTTACAGCGCATGTGAAACCTTAGGAATCTCTCGCGAAGAATTATACGAACAACTACACTCTGGAAAAGCAAAATATTCAAGCATCTTTAACTATCCAACGGTAAGTTGGGCAGACATGGGCGCAGTTGGTTGGTTGGTAGATGGTGCCGCAATTATAAATCAAGTACCATTATGTAACACATCATTTGGGCCTTATGCACGCGCAATGATTCGTGTATGTAAAGAAGAAAGTTTTCATCAGCGTCAAGGATTCGAAATCATGATGAAATTATGTAACGGAGCTCCAGAACAAAAAGAAATGGCGCAAGATGCATTAAATCGTTGGTGGTGGCCTTCATTAATGATGTTAGGTCCAACAGATGCAGAATCAGTGCATACAGAACAATCGATGAAGTGGAAACTAAAGCGTAAAACTAATGACGAATTACGTCAACAATTCATTGACCAAACTGTTCCACAAGCAGATATTTTAGGATTAACCGTTCCAGATCCAGACTTAAAATGGAATGAAGAAACAGGTCATTATGACTTTGGAGAAATCAATTGGGACGAATTTTGGCAAGTTGTCAAAGGTCATGGACCTTGCAACAAAGAACGTATGAATGCAAGAGTTGGCGCATGGGAAGAAGGAGAATGGGTTCGTGATGCTGCGATGAGTTACGCAGAAAAAAAACAAACAAAAAAAGAAAATTCAGCGAAAGCTGTATAAAAAAGAACTTGAAGCTGAAGCTGAAATCGAACGTATTCAAATTCAATTTCGACCTCAATTTCGACTTCAAGTTTAAATTCATAAAATTATGTCAAACAAAAAGACTTGGCCACTTTGGGAAATATTCGTCAGAAGTAAAAACGGATTAGAACACAGACACTTTGGAAGTTTGCATGCAGCTGATGCCGATATGGCGTTGGAAAATGCAAGAGACGTTTACACACGCAGAAGCGAAGGTGTAAGTATTTGGGTTGTAGAATCTAAAAACATTACAGCTTCAAATCCTGAAAATAACGGAGAGTTATTTGAACCTGCACACGACAAAGTATATCGTCATCCAACGTTTTATACGTTACCAGATGAGATAAAGCATATGTGACGCTTTGCGTCATTCCCGCGCAGGCGGGAATCTTATCAATGTAAGTTTGTCATTCCTGCGAAGGCAGGGATCTAAATACGCAAGTTGAATGGATTCAAAGTGAATAGTAATTCAAAGAAACAGTAAGTTACCATTAAAAAGATACCCACTTTCGTGGGCATAAATATGAAAACAAACCTATACAACTACATACTTGAATTAGCAGACAATTGCTTGATTGCAGGTCAGCGATTGGGAGAATTATGTGGACACGGGCCAAGCTTAGAAACCGACATTGCGTGTACAAACATTTCTTTAGATTTATTTGGGCAAACACGTAGTTACTTTCAATATGCTGCCGAAATTAAAGGAAATGAAGCTACAGAAGATGATATTGCGTTCTTACGAATAGAGCGTGAATACAAAAATGTACTCTTAGTAGAGCAACCAAATCGTGATTTTGCATATACAATTGCAAGACACTATTTATTTGATGTATATCATTTATTAGTGTTAGAAAAACTGCAATTCAGTCAAGACATCACACTAAGTGCAATTGCAAAAAAAGCAATCAAGGAAGTTTCGTATCATGTACGTTTTACGGGCGATTGGATAAAGCGTTTAGGCGATGGAACTGAAATTAGTCACAAAAAAATGCAAAATGCAATTGACGGACTTTGGACGTACACAAACGAATTGTTTGAAGTAACCGAAGAAGCTAAAATAATGGCGGAAGAAGGAATTGGTGTCGACGTTTCCACACTAAAAGATGCATATTACGAAAAAGTAACTTCATTACTAGAAGAAGCAACACTTACAATTCCTGAATTGAAATACTTCCAAAAAGGAGGAAAATCAGGAATTCATACAGAACACATGGGCTATTTATTGGCCGATATGCAATACATGCAAAGAACGTATCCAGGCATGAAGTGGTAAAAGAATAACGAATACAGAATGTCGAATGATAAATAAAGAAGTGAAAATTTAGAAGAATTAAAGAACTTCAATATTCTTTATTTAGTATTTAAAATAACTATGATCGCAGAAAAACAACATATAGACGAAATCCTTATTCCAATCTTGGAAAAAGTATCCGATCCTGAAATTCCGGTACTTTCTATTATGGATATGGGTGTTGTACGATCTGCTATACTTGTTAACGGAATTGTAGAAGTTAAAATTACACCAACCTACACAGGTTGTCCTGCAATGGACGTAATTGGTGAAGATATTACAAAAGCACTTCAAGAAAACGGATACGAATCTAAAATAAAGTTAATTCTCGCGCCAGCGTGGACAACCGATTGGATTACCGAACGTGGACGAAACGCATTGCGTGAATACGGAATTGCGCCGCCATTAAATCCAGATGCAGACAAAGAAGCGTTATTGGGCGACAAACGGATTGTAAAATGTACCAATTGCAAATCAACCAATACAAAATTAGTGAGTCAATTTGGCTCTACAGCATGCAAAGCATTATTCAAATGTGAAGACTGTTTAGAACCTTTTGATTACTTTAAATGCCTTAAGTAAATTATAAACCGTAAAATATAAAATTCTAAATGTAAAAGTTATACCGAATATCATTTTTACATTTAAAATTTAACATTTAAAATTTTTCATTATATATGAATACCCAATCTATAAATTTAACCATACAAAATAACGTAGCGCACATTACGCTCAATCGACCTGAAGTATTCAACAGCTTCAATCGTGAAATGGCGTTGCGTTTACAAGATACCTTAGACCAATGCGAACAAAATGATGAAGTACGCGCCATTGTACTTACAGGAGAAGGAAAAGCATTTTGCGCAGGTCAAGACTTAAAAGAAGTCACACATCCAGAACTCAATCCTGGATTCAAAAAAATACTAGAAGAACATTACAATCCAATCATTAAGCGAATTCGGAATATTGAAAAACCAATTATTGGTGCTGTTAATGGAGTTGCCGCAGGTGCAGGCGCAAACATTGCATTAGCATGCGATATTGTAGTTGCGCATGAAAAAGTAAGTTTCATTCAAGCATTTAGTAAAATCGGTTTAATTCCCGATAGCGCAGGAACGTTTTTCTTGCCACGATTAATCGGATTTCAAAAAGCGTCTGCTTTAATGTTATTAGGCGATAAAGTTGGCGCAGTAGAAGCCGAACGTTTAGGAATGATTTACAAAGTATTACCGCTAGAAACTTTCAAAGAAGATGTTACTGCACTAGCTGAAAAATTAGCCAAAATGCCAACAAAAGCATTAGGTTTAACGAAAAAAGTATTAAATCAATCACTAACAAATGATTTAGAATCTCAACTTGCGTTAGAATCAAAACATCAAATAGAAGCGAGCGAATCAGAAGATTATCGTGAAGGAGTTGCTTCTTTTGTTGAAAAACGAGTACCGAATTTTAAAGGGAAATAAATATCGAATAAAGAATAACTAACACTGAATATCGAAGTTTAAAAAAGTGAAAAATAAAAAATACGATATAGAACAACGTTTAATTCAATTTTCTATTGATATTATAAAAATCTGTCAAAAAACAGCTAAAAATTTCGCATCAGAGCATTTAGGAAAACAAATTATTCGATCGTCAACATCTTCAGCTTTAAATTATGGAGAAGCGCAAAGTGCGGAATCTACAAGAGATTTTCAGCATAAGATGAAATTATGTTTGAAAGAATTACGAGAATCTTTAGTAAATTTAAAAATCCAAAAAGGAATACAAAGTATCTCAGATACTGAAGAGTTAGAAAAATTGATAAAAGAAAACAACGAACTAATTGCAATTTTCGTTTCTAGTATTAGAACATCAAAAAATAAAAACAATAACTTATGAATGTCAAATAACAAAATTGGTGAATCAAGCTAAAATTTAAACTTCATCATTCAATATTAGTTATTCGATATTCAATATTCAAACAACATGAAAGTAGGAATAATAGGTTCAGGAACTATGGGAAGCGGAATTGCGCAAGTTGCAGCAACTGCTGGATGCATTGTCAAACTATACGATACAAAACAAGTGGCTTTAGACAAAAGTAAAGCAGCTTTAGAAAAAATATTAAATCGATTGGTCGAAAAAGGACGAATCGATTCGACTGGAAAAGAACGCATTCAAGGAAACATTTCCTATGTAGATTCACTCAAAAACTTAGGCGATTCTGATCTAACTATTGAAGCGATTGTTGAAAACTTAGACATCAAACAAAAAGTATTTGTAGAATTAGAAACCTATCTTTCTGACGATGCAATCATAGCTTCAAACACATCTTCATTATCAATTGCTTCTATTGCTTCTGCATTAAAAAAGCCAGCACGTTGTATTGGAATTCACTTTTTCAATCCTGCACCTTTAATGAAATTGGTTGAGGTAATTCCTGCGATTCAAACATCAAAAGAAGTTTTAAACAAGACAATAAAAATTATCGCCGATTGGAAAAAAGTGGTCGCTGTCGCAAAAGATACGCCAGGATTTATCGTTAACAGAGTTGCACGACCTTTCTATGGAGAATCATTACGAATCTATGAAGAAGGTTTGGCGGATTTTGCAACCATAGACAACGCTTTAAAAACACTTGGCGGATTCCGTATGGGACCATTTGAATTAATGGATTTCATAGGAAACGACGTAAATTATACCGTAACAGAAACTGTATTTACAGCATTCTACTTTGATGCAAGATACAAACCATCATTTACACAAAAACGTTTATCGGAAGCTGGTTATCTTGGACGAAAAACTGGAAAAGGATATTATGATTATGATGAAAATGGACGTGTCACTTCGAGTCTTGACATTGAGCGGAGTCGAAATGCAGAAGATGAAAAATTATCACAACAAATATTCGATCGTGTATTAGTCATGTTAATCAACGAAGCGGCAGATGCTTTATTCTTAAACATCGCTTCCGCTGAAGATATAGACAATGCAATGACAAAAGGAGTCAACTATCCAAAAGGATTATTGGCTTGGGCAAATGAAAAAGGAATCGGTTGGTGTGTGGAAACCTTAGACGCTCTATACGACGAATACCATGAAGACAGATATCGTTGTTCACCGTTATTGCGGAAGATGAATCGTAATAAAACGAAGTTTTTTTAATAGGCAATAGGCAATAGGAATTAGAGGATTAGGCATGAGTAAAGAAAGTAAATATCAATTCAAATTTGAAGATTTAAAAGTGTACCAAAAAGCAATGGATTTTGGTGAATTAGTTGACAGAATTGTTAAAAAATTTCCAAACCATGAATTATATGCTTTGTCATCACAATTTAGGAGAGCAGCAGATTCTATAGCATTAAACATTGCAGAAGGTTATCCTGGTTCGGATGCTCAGTTCGTAAAACATTTGAATCATGCTATTTACAGTGCAAATGAATGTGTAAGTTGTAGTACCAAATCAAGAAGAAGAAACTATATTAACTTTGAAGAAGATGAGGAAAATAGAAGGTTAATTTCTGAATTAACAAAAATGATGTCTTCATTAAGAAAAAGAATATTAGAAAGAAAAAATACGAATACTAATACGACCAAGAACTAATGTCATTAAGTGAAGCACTAATTCCTAATACCAAATCCCTAATGCCTAAAAAATGCTTTTAAGCGGAAACAAAATACCTAAAAAGATGCTCAGTCTCGATCCATTCAGTACATGGTTGGGAATTGAAATTTTGGAATGTGAAATTGGAAAATGCAAAGTCGGATTAACCATTCGTAAAGACATGCTCAACAGTATGGGAAAAGCACATGGCGGCATCAGTTATTCGTTGGCAGATACAGCTTTTGGATTCGCGGCAAACACACATGGGAAATACGCAGTTTCCATTGAAACATCCATCAATCATATTGAAGCATTAGAAGAAGGTGATTATATCTATGCAGAATCTGTCATAGAAAAAGTAAAAAACAAACTCGGTTTCAACATCATTGAAGTCAAACGTGGCGACGAACTCATTGCATTATTCAAAGGTGTTGTGTATAGAACGCAAAAAGATTGGGAAGAATAAATTGAAGATTAACGATATTTGATTGCAGATTTTAGATTGGAAAAACTTCACAAATCAAAAATCGTCAATCAAAAATCTCAAATAGAGAAGATATGGAAGCATACATCATAGACGGAGTTCGAACTCCAATAGGAAATTTCAAAGGAACACTTTCAACACAACGCGTGGACGATTTAGGCGCTTTGGTCATCAAAGAAGTCACAGATCGCAATCCAAACATTCCAAAAGATGCGTATGACGATGTCATTATCGGATGCGCAAATCAGGCAGGAGAAGACAACCGAAATGTGGCGCGTATGTCACTATTATTGGCAGGTTTACCATTCACAGTTCCTGGCGAAACGGTAAACAGACTCTGTAGTTCAGGGTTATCGGCAATCATTCACGCAAATCGTGCAATCAAAGCTGGTGACGGTGATCTATTCATTGCTGGTGGAACGGAAAATATGACGCGAGCTCCATATGCAATTGCAAAACCCTCAAGTGCTTTTGGCACAGATGCCAAAATGTATGATACAAGTTTCGGTTGGCGATTCGTCAATTCAAAAATGCACGACGCATACGGAACTGACGGAATGGGAATGACGGCGGAAAACCTAGTAGAAAAATACAATATCTCTCGCGAAGATCAAGATTTATTTGCGTACAGAAGTCAAATGAAAGCGACAGCAGCGCAAAAATCTGGACGATTAGCCAAAGAAATTGTCGCTGTAGAAATTCCACAACGTAAAAAAGATTCAATCATTTTCAAAGATGACGAATTCATCAGACCAAACACAACGACAGAAATCTTAGGAAAACTAAGAGCAGCGTTCAAAGGCAACGGAAGTGTCACCGCAGGAAATGCTTCTGGTTTAAATGATGGCGCGGCGGCAACAATCATCGCTTCTGAGGCAGCTGTCAAAAAATACAATCTCAAACCAATGGCACGAATCGTAAGTTCGGCAGTTGTTGGCGTAGAACCAAGAATCATGGGAATTGGTCCTGTAAATGCTTCCAACAAAGCACTCAAAAAAGCAGGATTAACCATGGAAGATATGGACGTCATAGAACTCAATGAAGCCTTTGCAGCGCAAAGTTTAGCCTGCATTCGCGAATGGAAATTGGCAGACGATGATCCACGAATCAATCCAAATGGTGGCGCAATCGCAATCGGTCATCCGCTCGGCGTTACAGGTGCGCGTATTGCGTATTCTGCGGCGTTGCAATTGCAGGAAACGGGCAAACGATATGCATTAATCACAATGTGTATTGGTGTCGGTCAAGGCTATGCGGCAATCATTGAAAATGTGAATATATAATATAATTTGGGCGTTACCTAAAGGTCGGGCTTTCCGCTGTATCTTTTTTAAAAAGGTTATAATTGCGAGACAAATTTTTAATTTGTTGTAACAATCTGTAATTAAAGAAGCAGATTACTTCGTCGCAAACTCCTCGTAATGACGAGTATCAAATTTTAAAAAAGGATGCCGCTACAATCCCTAACGCGGGAAAAGTAGTGAGAGTTGAGTTTTGAGGCGACTCAACCACAAAAAAGTTAAAAGTTAAAAGTGGTGAGTTAAATTAATAAGTAATTTTACGAACAACGAACAACGAACCAAAAACCAAAAAGGAGCAAAGCGACCAACACACAACTGACAACCAACAACAAAAAACTAACAACAAAATGATCCTACAAAGCTATATCAACGGACAATGGACACAAGGAACTGGAAAAGGTTCTCCAATGTTTGATGCCGTAACCGGAGAAACCATCGGATTTGCAACTACGGAAGGACTCGATATTCCTTCAGCACTTGCGTATGGAAGAACAAAAGGAGGCGAAAAACTTCGCAAAATGACCTTTCAAGAGCGTGGAAACATGCTCAAAACACTAGCTTTATATCTCAACAAACGAAAAGAACAATTCTACGAAATCAGTTACAAAACTGGTGCAACACGTGTTGATAGTTGGATTGATATCGAAGGCGGATTCGGAAACCTATTCGCAAATGCTTCGTTACGTAAACTATTTCCAAACCAACCATATCACGTAGAAGGCGATCCAATTGATCTTTCTCGTGGCGGACGTTTCATGGCGCATCATATATTAGTGCCAAAACGCGGCGTTGCAGTTCATATCAACGCGTTTAATTTCCCAGTTTGGGGAATGTTAGAAAAATGTGCCGTAAACTGGATGGCAGGAATGGCTGCAGTCGTTTTACCGGCGCCACAAACTTCATACCTAACAGAAGCAGTTGTAAGAGTCATTATTGATTCAGGGATCTTGCCAGAAGGCGCATTGCAACTCTTAAGTGGAATGACAAAAAATATTCTTGACACCGTAGAATCGCAAGATGTTGTAACCTTTACAGGTTCAGCACATACAGGACGAATGCTAAAAGCACATCCAAGATTAACGCAAGAATCAGTTCCATTCACAATGGAAGCAGATTCATTGAACTGTTCGGTTTTAGGAGAAGATGCAGTGCCTGGAACTCCAGAATTTGATTTATTCGTTAAAGAAGTTCGAAAAGAAATGACCGTAAAAACAGGTCAAAAATGTACCGCAATCCGAAGAATTATTGTTCCACAAAACTTAGTAGAAGATGTTCAAATTGCACTTGGTAAACAACTAGCGAAAGTTACCATTGGCGATCCACGACTCAAAGAAGTTCGCATGGGCGCATTAATCAACAAAGCGCAAGTTCAATTTGTAAAAGATCAAGTTTCTAAACTGATTCAGACTGCCGATATGGTCTATGGAAGTTTAGATAACATTGACGCAGTTGGTGCAGATGGAGAAAAAGGAGCTTTCCTAAGTCCAATCTTATTAAGAGAAAACAATCCGTTCAAAAATACTGCGGTTCACGAAATAGAAGCATTTGGTCCAGTAAGTACCATAATGCCATATAAAAACATGGACGAAGCAATCGAGCTTGCCCAAATGGGGAAAGGTTCATTAGTCTCTTCCATCTTTACAAATGACGACAAACGCGCAAAAGAGTATGTTATTGGAGCAGCGTCACATCATGGAAGAATCTTAGTTGGAAATCGTGATATGGCAAAACAAAGTACAGGACACGGTTCGCCATTACCAATGTTGGTTCATGGTGGTCCAGGACGCGCTGGTGGTGGCGAAGAAATGGGCGGAATGCGTGGCATAAAACATTATATGCAACGTTGTGCCATTCAAGGTTCGCCAACAACAATCACAGAAGTTACAGGTATTTATCAGGCGAATGCCGAATATAAAGAAACAGAAAAGCATCCGTTTGCATATCATTGGGAAGATATCGAAGCTGGAATGTCCTTGAAAACTCACAAGCGTACAGTTACCGATACAGATATTATCAACTTTGCAAACTTAACTTGGGATCATTTTTACGCACATACCGATATCACTTCGTTAGAAGGAAGTATTTTTGAAAAACGAACTGCGCACGGATATTTCATTATTGCAGCAGCAGCAGGATTATTTGTCTATCCAAACAAAGGTCCAGTAGCAGCAAATTATGGTTTGGAAGATTGTCGTTTCTTGCGTCCAATTTATCATAATGACACGATTCATGTACGATTAACGTGTAAAGAAAAAATAGACAGAGATTCCAGAGGAAAAGAATTGCCAAGCGGAATTGTAAAATGGTTTGTTGAGGTATTTGATCAAGAAGATGAATTGGTTGCGATTGCGACAATCTTGACAATGGTTCAAAAGATAAATCGATTCAAAACAATTGATAAAAAATCGATTCAAAACTATCTAAGTAAACTTACCGAAGACACAAAACCAGTTTGGGGAAATATGTCGTCACAACAAATGGTAGAGCATTTAGAATATACACTGAAAGTAGCATCTGGAGAAATCCAGGATTTTGAAATAGAAACTCCAGAAAAGTACCTAGAAAAAGTGCAAGACAGTTTGTACACGCACGATAAAATGCCAAGAAACTTTGATGCGCCAAAATTATTAGAAAAGTTAATATCAGAAGCACGTTACGAAAATCTGGCGGAAGCCAAACATAAATTACTAGAAGCATACGACGCATACGAATTATACTTTAAAGAAAACCCTAAAGCAACCACTAAAAATGCAGTTTTTGGAAGTTTGGATAAATTTGAATGGAGTTTGATGCATACGAAGCATTTTAACCATCATTTTGAACAATTCAATTTGTTGTAACAAATTGAATTGTTCAAAATGATTCCCGAGAAATCGGGAACCTCAGATAATCAACAAAAGGTTAAAATGAAAAATATTCCTAAGAAATAGAGAGTTTAAAATTTTAATAAGCACTACTTTTTTAATAAGTTAATCATAGTAAAATCTAGCGAAAGCGGAAATCTAAAAATCAATTTGGAAACGTATTCAGTATACATAATCACAAACAAACCAAAAGGTGTTTTGTATATTGGAGTTACAAAAGATTTAAAAAGAAGAATCAGACAGCATAAGAATAAAGTTCATCCAACTACTTTTTCAGCAAGATATAATTTGAATATTTTAGTGTATTTTGAAAATCATGAAGAAAAAGAAAGTGCGCTGTTAAGAGAAAAACGAATTAAGAAGTGGAATCGAGATTGGAAAGTTGAACTGATTGAAAAGACGAATCCTAATTGGGAAGATTTAATAAGTGAAATAAAATAGAACTAACAAAAACAAGATTCCCGCTTTCGCGGGAAATGAATATGACAGATCCATACGTAAAACAAAACATAGAAAACGGCGTAGCAACCATCGAATTTTTTCATCCAGCGCATAATTCATTGCCAGGCGATATTTTAGCCAAATTAGCACAAACGATTACTGATGCAGGAACGAATGACGAGATCAAAGTAATTGTCCTAAAAAGTGGAAGAGATCGTACTTTTTGTGCAGGTGCAAGTTTTAAAGAACTCATCAATATCAACGATGCAGAAGCGGGAAGAATTTTCTTTTCAGGATTTGCAAACGTAATTAATGCGATGCGAAAATGTCCAAAATTCATCATTGGTCGCGTGCAAGGAAAAACAGTTGGCGGCGGCGTAGGATTGGCTTCTGCAGTCGATTATTGTATGGCTTCTAAATTTGCTTCTATCAAATTGAGTGAACTGAATGTCGGAATTGGACCTTTTGTCGTTGGACCAGCCGTAGAACGTAAATTAGGCTTAAGCGGAATGTCGCAAATTGCAATTGACGCCGATAGTTTTTACGATGCGGAATGGGCGAGAAGCAAAGGTTTGTACATGAAAGTTTTTGAAACCAATGAAGAACTTGACAAAGAAGTAATTGCTTTTGCAAACCATTTATGTACGTACAATCCGGAAGCAATGGCTGAGATGAAAAAAGCATTTTGGACAGGAACCGAAGATTGGGATAACTTATTGGCAGAACGTGCTGTGATTTCGGGACGTTTGGTGCTTTCTGAGTTTACTAAAGAGACTTTGAAACGGTTTGCGTAATATAGTATTGAGTTTTTAGTATTGAGAATTGAGATTTAGCTCGTTAATCAATTCAGTTTTACAGAACGTCATTTCGAGTGTTTTTTATGGAGTGAAGCAGAATAAAAAATGTATCGAGAAACTTTGAGAAATAAAATGGTTCTCGATACTTCGGCTTTCGCCTCAACTCGAACTGACGTTTGTAAAAAATAAAAATAATTATCATTAGATTTTAAAAAGTTCAGAATTAACAATTAAAAAGATTCCCGTTTTCACGGGAAATGAATATGATATACGAATTCAAAGGATATATACCAGTTGTACACGAAAGTAGTTTTGTGCATCCACTTGCGGCAGTTACAGGAAATGTGATTATTGGTAAAAATTGCTACATCGGGCCTGGCGCGGCAATTCGTGGTGATTGGGGAGAAATTATCTTGGAAGATGGCGTAAATGTGCAAGAGAATTGTACGGTGCATATGTTTCCAGGGAAATCTATTGTGTTGAAAGAAAGCGCACATATTGGTCACGGTGCCATTATTCACGGAGCAAATATTGGTAGAAATGTCCTTGTCGGAATGAATACCGTAATTATGGATGATGCCGAAATCGGTGATGAAAGTATTATTGGCGCAATGGCTTTTGTGAAAGCAAAAACGGTGATTCCGAATCGTAGTTTGGTTGTTGGAAATCCTGCAAAAGTGATTAAGCAAGTGAGTGACGAAATGATTGCTTGGAAAACTAAAGGAACACAACTCTATCAGCAATTGCCAAAAGATTGTCATGAAACTTTACACGAAGTTGAGCCTTTACGTGAAGTTCCAAAAAATCGTCCAACACAGGAAGCTTTTTATGATACGTTGCGGGATTTTATGGGTAAGTAGTTTTGTTAATAATTGTCTAATACTTTAGCACTTGTACAGAATACAATTAGCTCATCATCATTATCGACAGGTCTGTTTTTTTCGGTTTTATCTGTAGGATTTACTATAATTTGTCTAGTTAATTTCTCAGCCACCAGTAATTTTTCCAATCTACTTTCATCTATAATTTCGTTTCCGTTAGTATCACGAAATACAATTCTAATGGCAATTAATAATATTCCTTTTTGTCGTAACATAGGAAGAAGTTCATCAAAAGTTTTACCAATTAAGCTTTTAAACCTTTTTTTATTCAGATCTATTGTATAGAATTCATTGTGAGAATTATATGTTAAAACTTCATCTAATACTTTAGAAACACCATGATTTAACATGCTTTGCATTAGTATATTTTTACTGTATTCACTACTACTTATAATCTCATTGACATCAGAATTTTTTAAATCAGTTATAAATTTTGAATGATTGATTTCTGCAATTATATAGATAGAATCTTCATATTTGTTAGCCTGCAATAGCCCAAGATTTTCAGTTGATTCTTCCGATTTGAGAGTGTCAGGTTTCATAGTCATTTTTCTACAATACCTTGAGATTGCTAATGATCGTAATAATGTTTTTTCATCATGCTCTGTAGATGAACCTTCCGACAAAATCACTACAGTATCTGCTAAATGTAGATTTGCTCGTTTTAGAGTATCTTCTTCTCTGGCATCACCAGCTATGAAATTGATTTTTCGTTTCGCTTCAAGTTGTTTCAAAACTGGAGAATTTGCTATTAATAGTTCAGGATTATCTGCGATACAAATTATTTTCTTTTTTTGACGTTTATAATTCTTATTTGCATTAATTAACTCCTTTAAAAATTCATCTGTATTATCTTTCCATCCAACAATAACTATATGATTACTAAATTTATATTCCATAGTGCCTTTTATTCTTTTTTTTAAAAGTTTATAATTAATATATTCTCCAAAAGCCAATGTTATAGGTCCAACAATAAGTATGTACGATGAGAATGGCAACATTATTTGACCTAAGTATGACAAAGGAAATATGTTATTATTGTTTCCTGTTAAATTTGTAATTATTATCCAAAAATGTAAATCTTGTTTGGTCAGATTTAGAATTTTACTTTTTATTCTTAAGTCATTATAAAATGATTCTTCTGAAATTAATAGAATCTCTACACTTAGAAAATAAAAACCTATAATTATAAATATTCCAATAATGATGTGTTTATATCGTATCCATAGAATTGAATAATCGGTTTTGAAAATCTCTTTTCTCAATACATATATTAATACTAGTAAAAGTAAAAGTATTAGTGTGATGAATGCAAAGTGAGTGTAATTGAAAGAGTCATAATTAATTTGCACAGCTAGTGAATCGGTCATTGGAATCCCGTAAAGAATTTTATGATTTTCTTCCTCTTTAAAAAATGAAATACTTTTTGAAATTCTATTAGCAATCTTTCCGTTATGTCCTCGTATGGAATTGATTAGATTTTCAGATAATCCTATGTCAAAATCTTCATTGACACTTTCTACACTAGTATTTAATCCAATCAAAAATGTCCAACTTCCAATAGTGTTTAGCGTATTTTCATCGTTCGTTGAAGAAGGAAAAACGTTCGTAATTTTATTGGTGATTAAAGAAATTTCAGTATCAGAAAATCCTGCTTTATTAATATTTGATTTATTCTCTAAAGATTCAATCGGTAATGAAAATGATACAATTACATCAATTTTATTAGTGTTAATACCTTCAATCAACTCTTGGTAATTACCTTCAATAACTTCAAATTTGTTAATGCTAACATTTGTAAGTTTACATATCTTTTCAAAAATCTTAAATGAATAATTATTTTTTCCTGTAACGCCTATCACATTTACGGTATTTGCAAATTCATTAAAAGATGCGAAGCTTTTAATATTTTGATTCGTGTATAGTAAAAGATTTTCTTGAAAAAGGGGAAGTATAAGTTGAATGTTTTTTATACTATTTGTTTCGTCATACAAACGCTCTAAAAAGACATCTCTTTGCGATATTGCAAAATCACAAAACCGCTCATCCAAGAGTTTAACGTTTTCAAGTGAGCCGTCACTAACTATATTTTTAAAATCATACTCGTTATATAAACTATCAAGTATGCTTTTTAAAAATTCACCAGTTTGATTATAATTACCGTCTTCAATACCTGAGGACAAAAGAAATTGTTTTCTGCTAGTATCGTTTTGCGCAATACAATTGGCAGTAATTAATAAAAATACTATAGATAATATTCTTTTTATTGATGTGTGTTTATAGTGAGAAAAATACAATTTGGGATTTTACCCAAAAATAGAATGATAAATAGATTAAAACTTACGGGTTTCCGTAATCTGTTGATTATGTATCAAATGACTTTTAATATCAACTATATCTTTTGCTTATAAAAGGCATCTTCATCCACAACCAAAGTAGTCAATTCTACTACATGTCCATCTAAATCTTCTGTATAAATCGAATGAAAATAATGATGATCTTTCACTGTAAATGTTAATCCTAAATCTTGGTAATGTTGTTTCGCTTTCGCGAATGATTCCTGACTGACTTGAAACGCAAAGTGATCAATTTTCACATTATTAGAAGCCAAATCTAATTTTGGATCATTTGAGTTTGCCGGAAACAACGCAATTCCAGTTTTACCAGACAGCATAAAAATAGGAAACTCGCCCCATTTTGGCGATTGATAACGTTTCAAACCTAGTACTTTTTCATACCAAGCAACCGAAGCATTCATATCTTTCACGTTAATTGCCACATGATCTAAAAAATCGAGTTTAAAATCTATCATAACTTAAAAATACTACTTATTCTAATAAAACTAAAATACAAAACTTGATTTCTGTCAGTTCGAGCGCATTCGAGAACAACAAAAAGTGAAAAGTGATGAGTGAAAAGTGATGAGTGAAAAGTGAAAAGTGAAAAGTGAAAAGTGAAAAGTGAAAAGAAATTATAAATAAATATTGAATTTTGCATTAAAAATTGTTTTTTAGCAACAAGCAACAAGCAACAAGCAACAAGCAACAAGCAACAAGCAACAAGCAACAAGCAACAAGCAACAAGCAACAAGCAACAAGCAACAAGCAACAAGCAACAAGCAACAAGCAACAAGCAACAAACAACAAGCAACAAACAACACACAACCAAAAAACCCTACAAACCTTCCAAATTCAATTCATGCGTTTGTTTCCCTTTGGATAACGCGACATAACTCTGCACACTTCCCAAATATGGTAATAGTGTCAACTTTGTAATGATAAACTTCTCGTAGGCTTCGACGTCTTCGACTACTAACTTTAGCAAATAATCAAAATTTCCAGCAATACGATGACATTCTACCACTTCTGGAAACTCATTAATCTGTTTCACAAACTTCTCCAAATAACTGCGCGTATGACCTTGTAACGTAAGTCCGATAAAAACAGTTTGTTTCAAGCCTAACTTCTTCGCATTCAACAACGCAACATAATTATCAATATAACCTTCTTTTTCAAGTTTTTTAATTCGCTCAAAAACTGGCGTTGTAGACATTTGAAGTTCTTCCGCCAAACTCTTGGTTGTACGATTACTATTGGTTTGTAGCAACTTTAAAATCTTCAAATCGATTTGATCTAATCTCATAACTATTCGGATAAAAATTATATAAAAACTGTGTTAAGTAGTTTGTAAAAGAAAAAAACGCAATAAAAAATCAAATATAAAGAATAAAACACTATTAATGAAAACCTATTGTAGTGTATTCGCTTTTGTAAAGACAAAAAACAGTATTTTAGTTCTTTATCTTGAAAAGTAAAACACATACTCGCTCATGCCTATCATATCAGTAAAAATGCCCAAAATGGGAGAAAGTATCTCGGAAGCCACTATTATAAGTTGGTTGAAAAATGTTGGAGATACGATTGAAATTGACGAAACCATTTTAGAAGTAGCGACAGATAAAGTTGATTCTGAAGTTCCATCGCCATGTACAGGTGTGATTACCGAAATTCGTTTTCAACCAAATGATATCGTTCCTGTTGGAGAAATAATTGCGCTTATTGATGCTTCTGAAACAGCGAATATTGAACAAGAAACAGCGAATGATGAAGTAAAAAAAGAAACTCTTCGAGAACCAAAAGCAAAAACTTCAACGGTTCATCATTCAAAATTGGATATTCAATATTCTTCAAACCCTGATGCATTTTTATCTCCGTTAATTGTCAGTATTGCCAAAAAGGAAAACATGACTATTGAGGAAGTGCAAAGCATTTCTGGAACTGGCGCAGAAGGTCGGATTCGTAAAAGTGATGTATTCAATTATTTGAAAAATAGACAATATCCGTTGGCAAGTCGTCCACAAGCGCAGCCAAAAGTTGCCAAAAGTAGTTACAATCCGCCGCCAATCAAATATGTAGAAGGTCATGACACTGTCGTGGAAATGGATCGCATGCGAAAAATGATCGCGGATCACATGGTGTATTCCAAACACACATCGCCACACGTTACCGCGTACATTGAAATAGATGTTACCAATATGGTAAACTGGCGAAATACTAGCAAAATTCCGTTCCAAGAAAAATATAACGAACGATTAACGTTCACACCATTATTCGTAGAAGCTGTCGCAAAAGCAGTCATAGACTTTCCAGGAATCAACGCTTCGGTTTCGGAAGATGGCAAAAAAGTCATTGAACGTAAAGACATCAATATCGGAATGGCAACGGCATTACCAAGTGGAAACTTAATCGTTCCTGTGGTGAGAAATGCAGACGAAAAAAACCTAAAAGGATTGGCTGCTGAGGTAAATCACTTAGCAAACGCTTCTCGCGAAAACAAACTCAAACCCGAAGAAATTCAAGGAAGCACCTTCACTATTTCGAATGTTGGAACCTTTGGAAGTCTCATGGGAACACCAATTATCAATCAACCAGAAGTTGCAATTTTAGCATTAGGAATCATCAAAAAGCGTCCTGAAGTCATCACGACAGAAAACGGAGACGAAATCGCTATTCGAAGTATGATGTATCTTTCATTATCCTTTGACCACAGAGTTGTTGACGGATATCTCGGCGGATCATTCTTGCGAAAAGTTGGTGATTACTTAGAAGCATTTGATCCGAAAAGGAAAATCTAAACTAGAAGTTAAAAGTTAAAAGTTAAAAGTTAAAAGTGAGAAGTGAAAAACGAATAGACAAATCAACAAATAATAGACAAGTAAAAAGTGTTTATAAGTTTAAAAGTTTACGTTGTCAACAGCCAAATTAACAAAAGTAGAAGAAGTTAAAAGTTAAAAGTGAGAAGTGAAAAACGAATTAACGAATAAACAAATCAACAATAAAGGAGCAAAGCGACTATAATCCAACAACCAACAACCAACAACCAACAACCAGCAACCAGCAACCAGCAACAAACAACGAAACAATGTCACAAAACATACACGTCACAAAAACCACCGAATCCAGAGCCTCACAATTAGACTTTGAGAATATTCCATTAGGAACCACCTTTACCGATCACATGTTTATTTGTTCGTATGAAGATGGAAAATGGCAACAGCCAAAAATTCAACCGTTGGCAATGATTCCAACGCATCCAGCAGCAATGGCGTTGCATTACGGGCAAGCCATTTTTGAAGGAATGAAAGCAACGGTAAATGCAGCAGGCGAACCGTTATTATTTCGTCCAGAAGAAAATGCAAAACGATTAAATTTCAGCGCAAGACGCATGGGAATGCCTGAATTTCCAGAAGATTTATTCGTTGCAGCACTCAAAAAAATTGTAAACATGGAACGCGGTTGGATTCCGCCACAAGAAGGAAGTGCGTTGTATTTGCGTCCGTTTATGTACGCAACCGAACCATTTATCGGAATGCGCGCGGCAACAAGTTATCACTTCATAATCATAGCATCGCCAGCAGGGCCATTCTTTACAAAACGCATCAAACTATACGCGGAAACTAAATATATCAGAGCAGCTCAAGGCGGAACTGGAGAAGCAAAAGCGGCAGGAAACTACGCAGCGGCAATTCGTCCAACGGAAATCGCAAAATCAAAAGGATACGATCAAGTATTGTGGTTAGATGCGCATGAATTCAACTACATTCAGGAAGTTGGAACCATGAATATCTTCTTCAAAATCAACGGCAAATTCATCACGCCAAGTTTAGATGGTGCCATTTTAGACGGAATCACACGCAAAAGTGTGATCGACATTTTAGAAGATAATAAATATGTAGTAGAACAGCGACCTATCACGCTAAGTGAAGTCAAAGAAGCTGCTGCAAACGGAAGTTTAGAAGAAGCATTTGGAACAGGAACTGCAGTTGGAATTGCGATGATTCAAGCTATTGGACACGACGAAACCGAAATTCACGTATCTGACGAAAGTCCTGTTGGACAACTAGTTATGGATACAATCAACGGACTTCGCTCTGGGAAATTAGAAGACAAACATAACTGGATGGTTGCTGTGAATGGGTAGTTTGAGTTATGAGTTATGAGTTGTGAGTGAAAAGTGAAAAGTGAAAAGTGAAAAGTGAAAAGTGAAAAGTTGAAAGTGAAAAGTTAAGAGTGAAAAGTTAAAAGTTGTGAGTGAAAAGTTGAAACGGTCAATACTATTTAGGGATATACATTTGGGCGTTACCTAAAGGTCGGGCTTTCGGCAGTCGCTCTCTACGAGGAGCTCCAACAAAGCCTCAATCCCTAACGCGGAAAGTAGACTTCGAGAACCTCAGTCTACTTGCAACACATAAAAACCATGTTTTGACTTTACAGAATGTGTTAAAGAAGTAAAAAATGTAGATTTTGAGAACCTCAATCTGCTTTTGAAGTAAAAATGTAGTAGACTGAGGCACACGAAGTCTACAAATAGGAAGATCAATCTTATGAAAAAAGAAACACTACAAAAAGGATTCTCATTGCTCTGCACTGCCAAAGCGATGACAACTTTATACGAAGATAATTTTAAGCAAGTTTCCAAATATGTGCATGCAACTTCGCGCGGACATGAAGCTATTCAATGTGCATTAGGAATGCAATTAGTGCCACAAGATTATGCTTTTCCGTATTACCGTGATGACGCCATGTTACTTTCTATCGGAATGCGTCCGTATGATTTAATGTTGCAATTACTCGCTAAAAAAGACGATCCTTTTTCTGGTGGACGAACGTATTATTGTCATCCTAGTTTAAAAGAGGCAGATAAACCAAAAATCCCACATCAATCGTCAGCAACAGGAATGCAAACTATTCCTGCAACTGGTGCGGCAATGGGAATGAAATATAAAGAAGTTCAAGGCATTGAAGACCAGGCTGCAAAAAATTCTCCATTTGACGAAACACGCGATTTAAAACCAATCACGGTTTGTTCATTAGGTGACGCTTCAGTTACGGAAGGAGAAATTGCAGAAGCGTTTCAAATGGCGGCTTTAAAGCAATTGCCAATATTATATTTAGTACAAGATAACGGTTGGGATATTTCGGCGAATGCCGCAGAAACCAGAGCGCAAAATGCCGCAGAATATGCAGAAGGATTCAAAGGACTCGACGCAATTTCTATTGATGGCGCAAACTTTATTGAAAGTTATGAAACACTTGAGAAAGTAATCAAAACCATTCGAGAAGAACGGCGTCCGATATTGGTTCATGCAAAAGTTCCGTTGCTCAATCATCATACTTCTGGTGTGCGCATGGAATGGTATCGGGACGATTTGGAAGAAGCACGTTCGCGTGATCCGTATCCAGTTATCAAACAGCAATTAGTAGACAATGGTTTTTCAGCGGAAGCTATTTCAACAATAGAAAAGGACGCAATCACGCAAGTGAAAGCAGATTTTGAAGAAGCTTTAAAAGCAGAAGATCCAACACCAGCAGATTTATTTACACACGATTTTGCACCAACACCAATTACTTCCGAGCAAGGAGAAAGAAGTCCTGAACGTGAAGATAAAGTCGTCATGGTAGATTGTGCTTTGTTTGCCGTAGAAGAAATCATGCGCAAAGACAAAGAATGCTTGTTATACGGACAAGATGTTGGTGGACGTTTAGGAGGTGTTTTCCGTGAAGCAGCAACATTGGCGCAGAAATTTGGCGATGATAGAGTTTTCAACACACCAATTCAAGAAGCCTTTATTGTTGGTTCTACCGTAGGAATGAGTGCCGTTGGATTGAAGCCAATTGTGGAAGTTCAGTTTGCCGATTACATTTGGCCTGGACTCAATCAGTTATTTACGGAGGTGAGTCGCTCGTGTTACTTATCCAACGGAAAATGGCCAGTTTCCATGATTTTACGTGTACCAATTGGCGCGTATGGAAGTGGCGGACCATATCATTCATCTTCAGTAGAATCTGTGTTGACAAATATTAGAGGAATTAAAATTGCATATCCAAGTAATGGAGCCGATTTAAAAGGCTTGATGAAAGCGGCATATTTAGATCCAAATCCTGTGGTGATTTTAGAACATAAAGGATTGTATTGGTCAAAAGTGCCAGGAACAAAAGGTGCAACTTCGGTAGAACCTTCAGAAGATTATGTGTTGCCTTTTGGAAAAGCAAATGTATTGCAGGAAATTTGGAAGCAAGACGAGAAAGAAACCATGACGATGATTACCTACGGAATGGGAACGCATTGGGCAATGAATGCTTCGGAAGGACAACGTGAAAACATTGAAATCATTGATTTACGAACGTTATTTCCGCTAGACGAAGAAGCGATTATTACATCTGTAAAGAAAACAGGAAAGTGTTTAGTTGTCACCGAAGAACCTGTAAATAATTCGTTTGCACGTGCTTTGTGCGGAATGATACAGGAGAAATGTTTCAAATATTTAGATGCGCCCGTCATGATTATTGGTTCAGAAAATATGCCAGCAATTCCACTAAATAGTATATTGGAGCAAACGATGATTCCATCTACAGAAAAAGTAAAAGCAAAGATTGCGGAGTTGATGAACTACTAAGTTTGTGTGTATATTTAAGTAGTCATTCCCACGAAAGTGGGAATCCATAGATTAGTATTTTAATTGATTCCTGCTTAAGTTTATCTTGAGCGCAGTTGAAAGGCACAAACGACATCTAATATTTCGGCAATTTCCATCTTCTAAAAACCTGAAAAAGTCCTTTCTGTAAATTGATTTTGTTGATTTTTATGGATTGGTACAACGGTTATATTTTTATGTAAGCCACATTTTCAACGGAATCTCATTGTAATGGTAGATTTAAAGGTACATTACAGAAAGTCAGATTCAACAATGAAATTATATATCAAATACATGGTAAGCTTACGATGTAAACTCATGGTAAAACTGGAAATAGAAAAGCTAGGATTACAATATACAAGCATTCAACTTGGTATGATTGAAATTAATGAGAACATTACTGATGAGGTAAAGGAAAAACTGAAATTAAATTTAGCGGTGTCTGGTTTGGAATTATTAGATGATAAAAAAAGTATTCTTATCGATAAGATAAAAACCATAGTTATAGAAATGATACACTATTCTGATGAAGTACCAAGAGTAAACTTTTCAGATTTTATTAGTAAAAAATTAGATTATGATTACACATACTTGTCAAATATATTTTCCGAAGTCAATGGTATTACCATACAACATTTCATCATAAAGCATAAAATAGAAAAAGCCAAAGAGCTCATACTCTATGATGAATTAAATCTTACCGAAATAGCCTATAGACTGCATTATAGCAGCGTAGCGCATCTATCCAATCAATTTAAAAAAGTAACAGGGCAAACGCCTTCATTTTACAAAAAGATTAGCGAAAAAAGAAAGAGCAATCTAGAGAATTTATAACCTATTTATCGTGTGTTTAGTTGAGTAAAAAATCAGTGATATATGTAATATTATTGCACAACTATATAACTATATATGATTGATACGTAATCATATTTGTATGGCTATTAATCAGTTAGTTAAAGTCCCAATGAAATAATTCATTTGGCATCAGAAAGCAGACTCGTACGTACGTCTGCTTTTTTTTAAGACTGAACATATGCTAGAAAAGTTTATCATTGAGATGTAAGTTTTCATCACAATTATAAAGAGCGGTTCAATTTCAAAGAGAAACTGAATCATAAGATGTAAAAAAATAAAGGAATGAAAAATTTAGTATACATCATCGCGGTAATACTTGTAATCGGTTGGTTATTAGGGTTTTTTGTTTACAGCGAACGTAGATTGATACACATATTACTAGTCTTGGCTGTTATAGCTATATTATTGAGACTGATACGTGGTAAAGGAATTTAATAACAATAAAATGATTATAAATAATTAAGAACATGAAAAAAATAATAATTTCAACTGTAATACTAATATTAGTAGCGTTTACAATGAACGCTCAAGAAATTTCGAAAAATGCTTTAGGGATAAGACTCGGAGGCAATAATGGTTTTGGAGGTGAAATATCTTATCAGGCACGTTTAAGCACTGATAATAGATTAGAATTAGATTTAGGATGGAGAAGTGGTAGCAACCATGACGGATATAAACTTGCGGGTTTATACCAATGGGTTATGCCGATAGAAAACCGTTTTAATTGGTATCTTGGTGTTGGAGGTGGAGTTGGATCATATAATTTTAATGACCGTAATAATATTAATAATGGTAATGATTTTAAAGATACTTTTATATTTGCCGCTGGTGATATAGGAATTGAATACAATTTTAAAATTCCGTTATTAATTTCATTAGATTTTAGACCAGAATTTGGTTTTGGAGATAAAGATTATGATAATGATGGTTTAGATTTAGATATTGCATTAGGTCTTAGATATCAATTCTAATATCGTTCATACGACATTAAATAATTAAGAAAGCCATTCATTTGGCATCAGAAAGCAGGCTAATTAGTCTGCTTTTTTTTGTCATTATTTTTTCAAATGTTGTACCGTTTGCGCGATTATCCTTGGTTTAGACTAAAAATCATGTCCAGTGTAGATTACTTGAAGATTTACCCATTTCTGTCATTATTTGATTCACAAGTTCTTCTATTTCTTTTGTTCGTTCAGTATTGGTGCTTACATGCACCGTAAACCATTCTGGACCAGTTTCTCCATTTGTATACCAATTCCCTGTATCTTGAAAAGTATCGATCACATAATGATGATTTTTTATCTTAGCTTCAAGTTGCTCACACGTGTCATTACTTGCTGTAATAATAAGTGTTGAAGTCGCTAATTTTGAAAAAATAAAATCTCCAACTAAAATTGTATCTCCACGAATTTCACCCTCATAGTCTCCCGCTTTTAGAAGGCTAGTATCCTTGGCTATTTCTTCATCATATATCATTTCCCTTCTGTCTTCTTCTGGTATATAAATTACTATAGCATCATCTATTTGTGAGGTGTTTTTGAGCGTAAATTGAAGTTTGTTATTTAATAAACTCCACTTGCCTTTCTGTGTAAAAGAATCCAATACATCAACTTTTGGAATCCCAGAAGAACGAACACCGATAACTGTTCCATCTTTATAAAACCGAAGATTGGCGTAGATCGTGCTGTGCGTATGTTGACTTCCTTCAGTAGCATACTGCCACGTTTTAAATTTTTGCTGGTAAACCGCGAATTGGAGTTTGTCTAAATGAGAATTATAAGTGTCAGAAGGATTTTTTTTCATTTCAAATTAGGATTTAAAAACGGCTGAATCATTGCTAATATGTTTATATGTGGCTTGTTGCGTTGGCTGGAACTAAGTTAGTGAAAGAAAATGAACTAGCGAGAAATCCGCAATATTTCCCGAGTACATACAAAGTAAACAATGGTTATACACGCTATTGGCAACTGGGTTTCCACGCCTGTTTAAGTATGTTTTTCAATAGATATATATAATTCCAGCCAATTTTTCTCGAAGCCAATAAGGTCAAGCTATCTTGATTTTGCCTATGTGATCTTGATGGTCCAGTCATATTTGGTTTCATATTCAAATCGAACAAAAAATAATTTCCATTTTCGTCTGCACGACAATCTATTCGTATAGGTGCTTTGATATTTAGTAGTTCGCCTGCTTTTTCACATTGAGCGTAAACTTCAATGATTTTTTTTGAATTTAGTTCTTCATTTCCGAGTACCGAACTATTTTTCATTACAGCTACAATGCCACTATAAGGTGCGATTCCATCTTTATGGTTAAATCGTTTTACAGCAGGAAGACTCCAAGGTTTTTTATAAGTTATTTCCTGATTGTCAATCAGATAATTGCCAGACGGCATTACCGTAACTGTTATTTCTTGACCGCTTAAAAATTGCTCAACATATACCATATTCCCGTATGCTGCGTTCAAGAATATTTCATTTAGTTGGTCGTCTAATTCTTTTCGATTTTTTTCCAACGAAACGCCTTGACTGCCTCGTCCTCTTAATGGTTTAACCACTATTGGAAAATCAATATCTAATGAATAATTGGTCAAATTTTCGATTGAAATCAATTTGGTTTTAGGAATAGGAATTTTGTTTTTCCTTAAAAGTTCATTCGTAAAATATTTATCATCGTAAATATCTACTTGACTTGGTATTTGTCCGACAAATTGAATATTTCGCTCAAAGAAGCTTTCTATTTTGTGGTTTTTGTATAAAACTGTATTTAACCAAAGTGTGTTCGCGCCTTTGTCCAATGCGTTTTGAATTCCTTTTTTTGTGTCTGGAAATACCCAATCTAAATCATTTTTAATATCCGGATTGTTGACTGGTGTAACTATTGCGATACCATTTTTTTTTAATTCGCATGCAATGTCTGCGCCGCTATCAGAATATCCACCGGGTTTCATTGGTTTTTGAACCCCATTTTTAATTGGCGGAAGCTTAGCTTGGTATAGAATTGCTGTTATCTTCACAAGGTTTTTTTTCAGTTTGTGTACAACTTTGTTGAGTATAGATTATTGTGTGGTTTAGTTTTTTTTTTGGTTTACACAATAGTAACTGTTGTTGGGAGATCCCCGATTAATTTACAGAGCGCCTTTCATCTTCCCAAAGTTTCTTAAATATGTTCCCGAAGTAATATATTTTATTCTTTTTATCCGATGGCCCTAACCTTTTCACTGTTACAAAACCTTGAAAGGATATATCCATTTTGGGGTCTGCAATAGTTAGAACTGTTTCATATGGCTTATCTCCATAAATGTATACATTAGATTCGACAAAACTTTCAGTTTCTACACATATCATCAGAACCATGCTTTTCATTAACCAGTCTCTTTTTTCAGATAGGTACTGATTATATTTATCTGTCGCCTTTTTATTCCCTACAAATACGATACTAGTTAAAATTGTAAAGGGTTTATCTTCTTCAACTGAAAATTCAACAACGTCAATCAACATCTCAAAATATTCACCACGAATCCCCCAAGAAATAGCGAAATCAGAAAAAGTTTTAGGAGCCATTTCAATTCTCCCCAATTCATCATTTTTTAGCCTTGCCACAGATTGTTTAATTTTTTCGTACCCAGTTTCAAAATCTAGACGAAAATCCGCATAATGCTTATCCCTTAGAAATAAAGGTATTTTGCATTCTTCGATAAGAACGGGAAGTAAAACAACTCGTTTCTTTTCTAGCTCAAGCATTAGTCCAGAGGTAATTTCTCTTTTACACCAATTGGATTCTACGGAGTTTTTAGAAAGAACAATAATCAAATATGATGCATCGGTAATTGCGTTTTCAATTTTATTAGTTATTGAATCACCAACATTTATTTCCCATCTATCTACAAATACGGGAATTCTGTCATCGACAAGTTTTATGGCTAGTTTATCTACGAACTTTTCATCTTTGTGTGAATAACTTATAAAGATTGACATTTTTTTAGATTTTTTGCTAACATGTTATACAACAGGAATTCCTGTTATTTCTATTATAACTAATATAATATCGTTACAAATTTAGTTGTCATTAAAACTAATAGAATTCAAACTAAATTCAAAATAATCGCAGGAAATTTTAAATAGTTCTGTACTACTATCTCTACATTTTTCTGCTTTTAGAAGTTTGTGTGAGCATTTATTCTTTATCAAAAACAAAAGTAATGTAGAAAATAAGCAATGAATAATTTATTTTATCGACTATAAGTTGCGACACTCAATTCTAAAGTGAAGAAATAAATAACACAAAACATTTATTTCAAAACCTAAGGTACTTTTGTGCATTAGTAAAGGAAGAAAAGTATAAAAGTAGCGGAGGTTTACTTCCTTTTCACCGCTACTTTTGTGTAAAAGTAGCGATGAAAAAATGAAATATGCACACAAAAAAACCTCGAAAGCTAACTTCCGAGGTTTTTAATTATATAAATATGTTGTCTTATTTTGTGTCTTTCTTTGGTGGATATTCTTTCATAATCTCCGCAACAAACTCTTGAACACGAGCATCTTTTTTCTCCATGCTACGATTGACGTTTAGGCTTCCTGCGCCTCTTCCTTGCCAAATCAATTCTTTTTGTTTTGTATCGATCAAGTCAATATATAGAACACCTTCGGTACTTGTACTTACAGAGTTAAATTGATTTCCTCCGCCCCAAAACCAAGGACGAAATCCCCAACCGTATCCAAAGTATGCATTGTTATTGATGTTGATACGCTTGTTTGCTTTGGTTTGGATATTGACTAAAAGATCAGGATTATCTGATTTCACAAAACCTTTTGCGAGCATTTCCTTCTCTATTGCGCGAAGAATTCTTTTCTTGTCTAAATCTGAAATCTCTACAAGGTCAATTCCTGTTTTATAAAACGCAAATGTTTTATACGAAGTAAAGTTAGCTTCCTTGTCGTAGTCAGAAACTACTCTGACCGAAACACACGAAGTAATAAGTAGTAACGCGACTACTGGTAATAGTAATTTAATTGTTTTCATATCAATTCTTTTTTTGGGTTAATGTACTATTCTTGGTCTAATAAAGCATCATCAACTAAATTGGGAAGCGTCACTTTTAAATTTGGTTCCACTTCCATAGCGCGTTTTATTGCAAAAATAGCTTCTTCATTTCGTGCCCAACTTCGTCTTGCTATTCCATTATTTACATCCCAAAATAACATGGAATGTAAGCGCCTTGATGCTTCTTTAGAACCATCAAGAACCATGCCGAAGCCACCATTTATAACCTCGCCCCAACCAACGCCACCACCGTTATGAATGGAAACCCAAGTTGCGCCTCTAAAGCTATCGCCAATGACATTATGTATCGCCATATCTGCTGTAAATTGTGAACCGTCATAAATGTTAGACGTTTCTCGGTATGGAGAATCTGTTCCTGAAACATCATGATGATCGCGTCCTAATATTACCGCGCCAATATCGCCACGTTCAATAGCTTCATTAAACGCTTGTGCAATTTTCATACGTCCTTCCGCATCTGCATATAAAATTCGCGCTTGCGAACCAACGACTAATTTGTTTTCTTGTGCGCCTTTTATCCATTGAATATTATCCGCCATTTGCTGTTGAATTTCGGTAGGAGAAACTTTCATAATTTCTTCCAATACTTCACATGCAATTGCATCTGTTTTGGCTAAATCTTCTGGTTTTCCCGAAGCACAAACCCAACGGAATGGTCCAAAACCATAATCGAAACACATTGGTCCCATAATGTCTTGCACATAACTTGGATATTTAAAATCAATGCCGTTTTCCGCCATAATATCCGCGCCAGCACGAGAAGCTTCTAATAAGAAAGCATTTCCATAATCAAAAAAGTACGTTCCTTTTTCGGTGTGTTTATTTACGGCTGCGGCATGTTTGCGTAAGGTTTCTTGTATTTTCTCTTTGAAAAGATCAGGATTATTTGCCATCATCTCATTAGATTCTTCATACGAAAGTCCAACTGGATAATAACCGCCAGCCCACGGATTGTGTAGGGAAGTTTGATCGCTTCCTAAATCGACATAGACATTTGCTTCATCAAATTTTTCCCAAACGTCTACAATATTTCCTTGATATCCGATGGAAACTACTTCTTTGTTCGCTTTCGCGGAATTGACTCTGCTTACCAATTTGTCCAAATCGTATACAACTTCATCAATCCAACCTTGCGAATGACGCGTTTCTGTCGCTTTCGGATTCACTTCTGCGCAGACAGTAATACAACCTGCAATGTTTCCTGCTTTCGGTTGTGCGCCACTCATTCCACCTAAACCAGCAGTTAGGAATAACTTTCCAGCTAAACCTTCACCGTTTTTAGAAATCTTTCGTCCGCCATTTAAAACCGTAATTGTCGTTCCGTGTACAATTCCTTGCGGACCAATATACATGTAACTTCCTGCAGTCATTTGTCCATATTGCGTCACGCCAAGTGCATTGAATTTTTCCCAATCGTCAGGTTTTGAATAATTCGGAATCATCATTCCGTTCGTTACTACAACTCTTGGCGCATCTTTGTGCGAAGGAAATAAACCAAGCGGATGACCAGAATACATGACTAAGGTTTGATCTTCGTTCATCTCCGCCAAATACTTCATTACTAAAAGATATTGTGCCCAGTTTTGAAATACGCCGCCATTTCCGCCGTACGTAATGAGTTCGTGCGGATGTTGCGCAACGGCATAATCCAAATTGTTCTGAATCATGAGCATAATTGCTTTTGCCTGATTCGTTTGTCCAGGATATTCGTCTATTGGACGTGCATATATTTTATAATCGGGACGAAAACGATACATATAGATTCTTCCATACGTTTCCAATTCGTTCTTGAATTCGGGTAATAAAACTTCGTGGTGTTTTTTATCAAAATAGCGCAACGCGTTTCGAAGTGCTAGTTTTTTCTCAACAGGAGATAGTATTTCTTTTCGCTTTGGTGCGTGATTTATGTTTGGATCGTACGGTTTTGCAGTTGGCAACTCGTTCGGAATTCCTTGTAAAATATGTTCTTGTACTGTCATTTTAAGTATTGGTTGTGTGGTTAATCAGAAGGCTAAAAAGTGTATTTCTTGAATAGTTGCTATGGATAGCGAATGTCTACACGATGAAAATGCGCAGTAGTTCTTTTATATTTAATAAAAATAAGATCCATGAATTTTATTTTCTTTTCTTGTTGAATCCGTACGGACAATGTCTGCAACCGCTTTCACAACAATAACCTCTTTTTAAGTGAAACTGTTCTGTGAAAACTTTATAACCTTCGGGCGAAAGATAAAAATCTCCTTCTTTAATGGGAATTAATTTCTTCATTTCTACAAAGGTACTTAAATTGGCGTAAATTTTGAATGACTGTTGCTATGGTTTTTGTGTCAAAATATCTAGTTCCAAGAGGTTTTCGCGGATTGACGTTGTATCCTTTTATTTTTCTGCGTGAAGCGAAAGATAAAAGTGACGCTGTTTTGATTCATCATGAAAAAATTCATTTGCGACAACAATCAGAGTTATTGGTGCTGCCATTTTATGTATTATATATATTGGAATGGATCATTCGATTTTGTTATTACCGTAATATTTATGTAGCATATCGTACGTTGAGTTTTGAAAAAGAAGCATACCGAAATGAAACTGACTTTGAGTATTTGAAGAATCGTAAATGGTTTCAGTTTTTGCGGTATTTGTAGCATTTCAATCACTGTTGACTGACTAAAGATAAAAGATCGCTACGCTGTTAGATTATAGAATAGAGACAAATTAGTAGCTACTCATTAACACTTAAAATGCACCTAATAATTTGTTTCTATTTCCTTCATATTCGACTGCGCTCAGTATATATATCAATAAAGCATTTCATTTTTAGTAAAAGAAACCAACTTACCACCAAACAATAAAGAAAGTTATATAAGATTCTCCATGTTTTTGCCAACATAATGGCGCTTGCTTTTCTTGAATCTTTGTATGAATGTGTTTTTCGATATTCGTAAAATCTGTCCAAAGTTTGTTTTCAGAAGGTTCAATTCCCCATGCTTTTTTTGAAGGTAGATAATAGGTTTTTTCAGAATTATCGAGTTTGGTAAATAATTCAAAATTCAAATAATATCCTTTGATGGCTTTTTCATACGTTGGACTAAAACTTCCTTTGTATTTATACGGAATAAATAATGAAACTAATAAACATAACGCTTGAGAAACTTCGTCAATATTTATCGTTTCAAATGTAGATTTCGCACAAGAATGATAGAGTAAAGGAAATTGTTTTCTTTTTAATTTTTCTAGTTTTTCTTTTAAAGAATCATTTCTGTTTGGACCAATCCAATTGTGCATTGGAATTGAAGAAATAGTTGGATCAAATAGATAAAATTTATAAGCCAATTCCAGATGAATTAACTGTTTAGTTTTTAATTCTTCAATAATAAAATCAATTTCGCCAATGGTTTGTTTATCGTCAAGTATCTGAATATTTTCATAAAGTACTTTGTAATTGGTAGATGCTTTAATGAGTTCTGAAACAACTTTTTCTGCCAAATGCCCTAATCGTAAGTTCGTTGGTAATTGAAAATGAAGTTCAGTTTCTAAGTTTAATTTTGATAGATTAAAAGTTTGAAAACCAAGACTCGTAGTATCTAAAGTAGTCGCTTTTACTATTGATGTGATCCTTGGAGAAGTTTTCATTTATAACTTAGAATGCATTCGTGAATGATTTGTGAGACATCAAATCCGCTTTTTATGGATTTGAACTTTTATCAACTAATTTCCATGTTTCCAAAATCTGTCCTAAACGTGATTTGAATTCTGTGGAATCTTCACTTTTTTCTATTTTGGTAAAGATATCATGTAATTCCCCGCGAAGTAGTGGATATTTGTCGGATACTTTTCTGAAATCTAGCCAAGCTTCAATATGTTTATCAAATGCTGATTTGAATTCTTCTGGACAGTTAGAATAATCCAAAGACTTTATGTTTTTCGTATAGATAGTAATGGTTTCACTTAATGAGATTTTTTCAGACGCATGATTTCTAATTTCTCCAAAAATGCTATCTCTTTTAAATATTTCATTCACACAACTTATTTTATCTGTTTCAATTTTTGAATCAGAAAGATTAGGTTTTTTATCATTTTCTTTACATGCTAACAAAACTAAAAACGATACTAAGACTAAAAGGTATTTCATTTCGATTTTTTTAATTTTATAGTTTAGTTATAGTTGTAACAATCGGGTAGTTCTTTATCTTGGTATCGTTTCGAGTTGAACAAGAAGCAATAATTTAGTCAAATAGTTCATACTGTCCATTTAACTTCAGCGTCACGACAATGTCCTCTTTGGTTTCGTTTCTAAAATACCAACCATGTTTTCCTTCAAATGGAGCGGTTAATGTTCCTGCCATATTGTTTGAATATGCAAGCGTATAACTCTCATAAAATACATTTTTTGGTGGGTTTTCTTGTTTTACTTCTCCATGAAAATCTATATAAACAATTCCTTTGTCAGTTGTCCATTCGTATTTTATACTACCGTATTTGAGGCTTTTAAATTTATATTCAATTCCTTTTTCTGCTGGTACGATAACTGTTATGACATCTTCTCTTTCAGAATATTGAGCATCTGGAGCAGGATTATTTGCTTCAATAGGTTTCGCTGTACTTGGTGAAGAACCTAGTTTTTCCATTTTAATTTTATCGAAATTTAAACTAGAAGAAGTTTCATTCGTTGCTGTTTCATTCGTTCCTTGATATAATTTAGAAAAACCAAAGAGTTTGCCTGTTCCCAAAGGATCTATACCATATTCTGCTGGCAAAACAGCAGTTACAAGTACAATTGCACCAATTATCACTGCAATGAGTAGTGATTTTACTAATTGCCTTTTGCTTAAATTAGGTTGATTATGTGTCGTCATAGCGTTGTATTAAGAAATAAAATATCCTGTTAGTTGATAACCAAACAACAAAAAACCAGCTGCCATTAAAAGTATGTTTGTGAGTTTGGAGAATTTGAGATAACTAGTGTATTGTCGCCAAAATGTAAGTAGTAAGAGCACAAATCCTAATGCTAGAAATTGACCGATTTCTACGCCCAAGTTAAAGCCTAGTAAGTTGGTAAAAAGTCCTTCTTTATCAAATTCAAATCCTTGTAATTTCGTTGCAAGTCCGAAACCATGAAATAACCCAAAAATTAAAACGGCTCCTTTGGTATTGGGTTGTTTTCCGAATATTTTTTTGAATCCTCCTAAATTATCAAAACCTTTATAAACAATTGATAAGCCAATAATAGCATCAATTAGATACGCATTTACGTTTATATCTGCCATCACGCCAACTAACAAAGTGATACTGTGACCAATAGTGAAAAAAGTTACATACGTAATGATTTCTTTGGTTCGATATAAAAAAAAGATAACGCCTACCAAAAAAAGTAAATGGTCGTAACCTGTAATCATATGTTTGGCGCCTATGTACAGAAAAGGTCCAAAAGCAACACCTTTATTGGTGGTTAAAAATGATTGTGTTTCTTCATCTACTCCATGTGCATAAGCGGAAGCAGAAAAAAGAAAGCACAGTATGAATATAATTGGAGTTGGTATTTTTACTAATTTCATATTCGTTTAATTAGTGTGCATGTCCATGTTCTTTTACTTGACGAATACTATCGAGTCTTCTTTTTTCAGCTTTGTCGACAGTAGTATCTTGGGATTTAATTTCTGTCTTAGGTTTGTCTTCCGTTTTTTTCTTATCAGTACACGCCGTAAATAAACCTATTAATAGTGTGAAAGCAATTAGGATTGTTCTAGTTTTCATATTTTAAAAATTCAATATTAATTATTCTTTTTTGCTGTTTTTTATTTTCTCCATTAGAATGGTAAGTTCATCTTTCGTTAGATTAAAACTTGGATCAAATAGGGTGTTCTTGACGGTTAAGACTTTTAGTAAATACATTTGAAATGAATA
The DNA here is from genome assembly GCF_009901525.1 of Kordia antarctica. Taxonomy (NCBI): domain Bacteria; kingdom Pseudomonadati; phylum Bacteroidota; class Flavobacteriia; order Flavobacteriales; family Flavobacteriaceae; genus Kordia; species Kordia antarctica. The sequence goes on along the minus strand of NZ_CP019288.1, from coordinate 2,570,232 downwards.
CGAAGATTCATTGCTGTTGCATCCCCAAGCCATAAAAATCTTCTTTTCATTTGTCACACTATTTAACAATTCTAAAACAAATTCTTTATTATTATTTCTTTTGGCACTTATTAAATGACCAATGAATTTGATTGTACCATTATCACTTGCTTTTAAAGATTCAAGCTCGTTATCGCTAATTAGTTCGTTGAGTGTTGAAATTTTAGTACTCCATTTTTCACAGAACTGAAATACTGGCTCTGCTTTCTCATTTGGTGATTGGATATAAATACCTTTTTCTCTACTCATTTTTTGAAAATCAGCAATTATTTTTTCAGATTCAGATTGTCCAAAAACTAGAATAGGAATTAATAGCGTTAGGTAAATAAGTTTTTTCATTGTTTATATTTCATCTTCTTTGTTCTTCTCTTCCTTGCTCTTATTTTCTTTAGCTTTTTTAGATTTCACCTTTTTGTCAGCACTAAATTTTCGTTCAAGATCTTCTCTTGCTTCACTTAAATCGTGTGCATTCTGAACCTCAACTTGCGTAGGAAACGGAAGATCTATTCCTGCATCATTCATTGCCTGTTGCGTATTGAGAATCACTCTCGACCAAACTTGCACTACGCTTGCGCGATCACTTTTAGTCCACCATCTTACTCGTATTGTTAACCAACTATCTGCCTGATCCCACACTAAAGTTTCTACTGGTTTTTCTGAAGTAACTCCTTCCACATTTTCAATAGTTTCTTTTAAGATTTTCATCGCTTCCAAATAATTTTCATCATAGCCAAGTCCGATATCATATTGTGAGCGAATGAATTTATGTGCAGTATTTACAACCACAGAATTATTATACACCGTATTATTAGGAATTACAACTCGTTTTCCGTCGTACGTAATAATAATGGTTGCACGTGTTTTAATTTTTTCCACAGTACCTTCATAACCATTCACTACAATTTGATCGCCAAGTTCAAAAGGTTGTCTTAATAATATAAGAATTCCAGCCAACCAGTTTTGTAGGATATCCTGAAATGCAAAACCGATTGCTACGGAAGAAACTCCCAAACTTGCAATTAAATCTGCCGGACTTAAATTTGGTGCCATAATGGTTAACGCAATTGCGATTCCGAACAGAATAACAATATACCGAGTAAAAGCACCAAGTAAATCTCCGAAATTTTGACGTCCTCGATTGGCTAAAAGACGTTTGACCATTTTTCCTAACCAACGTCCTAAATAAAGCATGGCAATAAAAATGATAATCCCAATAAGGATGTTTGGTATTGCTTTAATAAAACCGTCCAGCCAAGTATCTAGTTTTTCAATAATTGATTGTGGATTTACATCTAATTCGCCTTTTTGATCTTTTGGTGTTTCTTGAATAAATAGTAAGTTTACTAACATATAATATTTTTTATTAAAAGTAACATAATTGTTTACAAGCTATCTGTTCAATGACTAAACTCAGCTTGACTTTTTGTATGGATAATGTGTATTTTTTATTTCTTGGCACTAAAGATAATTAAATTGTAAGAATAAATCCTTCTTGATGTTTATGAAAAGTAGCCTTAACTCACCCAAAAGCTACACTGACTCATTCTAACTTTCAAACCTTACAATAAATACTCAGTTTTGTGTTGTAATAAAAAACAATACCATCATGAAACAATATCTACATTTCTTCTTTTTCCTTCTATGTACAAACGTATTTGCTCAAAATATTCCTTCGGTTACCGTAAAAGATTCCGAAAATTTAAAATTGACCGACTTAAAAGTAACTGTTGACATCATCGGAAACTTAGCCGTTACGACCTACGATATGAAATTTTACAACGGATTGAACAGAACGCTCGAAGGCGAATTGGTTTTTCCTTTAGGAGAAGGACAAACGGTTTCTGGTTTTGCGATGGACGTAAACGGAAAGTTGCGCGATGCAGTCATTGTAGAAAAAGAATTAGGTAGAGTTGCTTATGAAACTACAATCAGACGAAAAATAGATCCGGGATTATTAGAAAAAACCGAAGGAAACAATTACAAAGCACGCGTATATCCAATATTCCCAAAAAACTACAAACACATTGTGCTGAAATTTGAACAAGAATTAAGCACATTAGATGGAAAGCAAACGTACGAGTTGCCATTAGGAATTTCTCAAAAACTAGATCAATTCTCTATCGCGATCAATGTTTTCAATGAACAACAACCAATCGTAAGCAAAGCGAATTATAAAGACTTCTTTTTTCAGAAAAAAGGCAAAGCGTATATAGCGATAATTTCAAAAGAAAATCATGCGCCAACGAAGCCGATTGTGGTGCAAATTCCAAACAATTTCAATCAAGAAAACTTAAACACATTTAACGGTTATTTTCACTATTACAAAGTATTGCAACCTGCATCACGATTAAAAAAGAAACCTAAAAAAGTTACCATATTTTGGGACGCTTCGTATTCAATGCGTCACAGAAATCTTGAAAACGAATTAAGAGTCTTGAAAGATTATTTGGGATATCTGCGAGATGTAAAAGTCAATTTCATCGCATTCAACAATGCAATACAAACACAAAAAGAATTCACGATAAAAAATGGTGACGCGAGTAATTTACTAACAGAAATTCAAAACGTGCACTACGATGGCGGAACAAAGTTAAATCTGTTTCAAGATGTAAAAACGAAAGCGGATGAAATCTTGTTATTTTCTGACGGATTAGGGAATTTGGGGAAGTTCGCTACAGCGGAAAAAACTCCTGTATATACAATAAACTCGTTGGTTTCTTCCAATCACCAAAACTTAATCGACATCGCTACGCAATCTGGCGGAAGCTACATAAACCTATTACGACTCGATTTTCCAAAAGCTGTACAACTCTTAAAAGAAGAAACGTATCAATTTTTAGGTGTAAAACATGGAAAAAGCGTACGTGAAGTCTATCCAAAACAACAAACAAATGTATATCAAGATTTCGCAATCAGCGGACAATTTACAGAAGATACTACGATTCAATTACTATTTGGCTACGGCGGAAACGTTACAGAGAAAATTCCTGTAAAGATAAAAAAGACCGAAGGAACAAAAGAAGTAAAACGCTTGTGGGCAAAGCAAAAACTAAAAGATTTATATCGTGCAAAAGAAGAAAATAAGGATAAAATTATTTCATTGGCAACTTTATATGGCTTAATTACAGATTATACATCGATGATTATATTAGATAGAATTGAAGATTATGTACGTTACAAAATAGAGCCTCCACTAGAACTACTAGAAGAATACAAACGTCGTTTACAACTCACAAAAAATGCGGAAAAACAACGAGAAGAACGATTAAGTAGTCGAAGAAAAAATCTATTAAATGATTACAAAAATCTATTGAATTGGTACGAAAGAGATTTTGAGCCTAAACTACCGAAACAAACAAAAATAACGACTATAAAACCTGTAGTCATTAACACACCAACGCGTAATAATACAGGATCAGTATCTGGTACAATAACTGATGATCTTGGTTTGCCATTACCAGGTGCTACAGTTATAGTTAAAGGAACAAATAGAGGCAAAACCACTGATTTTGACGGGAATTTCACTATCAATGCAAATAGTGATGAAACACTAGTAGTAAGCTATGTAGGTTTTGAATCTAGGGAAATACGAGCAGTCAATACTTCTATAAATGTTCAATTAGAAGCAGGAGCTCAATTAGAAGCCGTAACTCTAACTGCGTATGGTGGCGCAGTAAACAGCTCGAAAGTATCTTCTGCAATAACAACAGTAAATTCGGAAAACATAGAAGAAGTTACCGAAAGTTCAATAGATCAGGTGCTTCAAGGTTCTGCCGCAGGTCTTCAAATAGGAACAGGTTCTGAACAACCTGGATCAATTGATGCTATTGTGATTAGAGGTCAAACTTCATTAAATGGAAACGCACAACAGTTATTCGTTATTGATGGAAAATTAGTAGATCAAAATGCATTTAGAAGATTACAACAAGATGATATTGAAAGTTTAGGTGTGTTAAAAAATGAACAAGCTACTGCACTTTATGGAAGCAGAGCCGCTGGCGGCGTTGTTGTAGTAACGACCAAAAATGGAATTACTGAAAACGAAGATACAATTGAAGCATTCAATGAGAAAGTTGCTGATAAAATAACGTTAAAGACTTGGAATTCTGATATGCCATATATAAACGTGTTAGAAAAAGAAACTACGGTTGCAGAAGCGTATAAAAAGTATTTAGAAATACGAGTGGAATATGCAAATATACCAACATTTTACCTAGACGTTGCAGACTTTTTTCATTCGCGAAAAGCAACAAATATTGCAGTAACTGTAATTACTAATTTGATGGAAATTGAATTGCATAATCATGAATTACTAAAAGCTGCGGCGTATAAATTAGAATATTTTGAACGGTATGAAATGGCAGTATTGGCATATGAAAAAGTATTAGAAATTCGCCCAGAAGAACCACAATCGTACAGAGATTTAGCATTGGCGTATGAACATGTCGGAGAAGTTCAGAAAAGCTATGATTTGCTCTATAAATTGTATGATGGACAATTGCTTCAAAAAGATGAAAACGGACGATTTACAGGAATAGAACGTATTGCGTTTGTAGAATTATCGCGATTGGTTTCCATGCATGGGAACAAACTCTATTTGACGGAAGAAGCAAAAAAATTATTCCAAAAAATGCCTGTCGATGTGCGTATTGTAATCGATTGGAATCATAACGATACCGATATTGATTTGTGGGTTGTAGATCCTACGGGAGAAAAAGCATACTATTCACATAAAGACACAAAAATAGGCGGAAAAATGTCTGACGATTTAACGCAAGGTTACGGACCAGAAGAATTTATGTTGAAAGATGCAATTGATGGAGAATATAATATATTCATAAATCACTTTTCAGATCGTGTGCAGAAAATATCAGGTCCGACTATTCTAAAAGTTACGTTATACACGAATTATGGAACTGAAAATGAAAAGAAAAAAATTACGATTGTTCGCCTAGCTAAAGTAAAAGGAAAACTAGAAGTTGGTAGTTTGTTTTTTGGGGAATAAAAGTAATTTAAAAAAAAGTGAAAAGGCAGCCTGAAAAGACTTAGAAAGTGTCATTCTGAGTCTTTTCAGGCTGCCTCTAATTATAAAAATTTGATATCTTTAGTGATTTGTGCAACAATAACCGTATTTTCATATAGTACATTTAGCATCCTTTTATTGCACAATCAGCCATTTTAAATAAATACCAAGCAGCTTTTAACATTTTCACAAGCCAGTGTAAACCGTTATAATACGATCTAACTTCTTTGCAATGATTACAATTAGATCCGCCACCTCCGCCAGGACTTGGATGATTTTGACCTTTTGAATTTGGCTTTCTATACATTCCACCAATAATTCCCCATAAAATAACTATACCTACAATAATTATCCCAACGATTCCTCCGATTGCAATAGCTCCAATTACTAATCCTTTAAACATACTATAAATTTTAAATTTACCTACTCTACACAATTTTCGGCTCCCTTGAATAGTAAAACAAATTCAGATATGTCAATTTTTTAAATGTGTTTTATTTTAATTGACAAATAGAGTGTTTCAAACTATCAGTGCAAATTTGATGCTAAATAAGATATTAAGGATGAGTTGAATAACCCTTTTCCTAAAGGTTAATGTATCCTTTTTTTAATTTTTTTTAGAGGTGATAAAATAAGTGGAAACCCTAATTTTGTTTACATACTCATGAATTCCAAATTTTACGGTATTTTTGATGCTTCTATGCAGTTTCAAACAGAAAACATACCAATTCAAGAAATTAAACTCGATTTCACAACCGATGTCCGTCTTTTTATAAAACGTGAAGATTTGATACATTCGTTTGTTTCTGGGAATAAATTCAGGAAGCTCAAGTACAATCTGGCGGAAGCCAACAAAGAAAACCAAGACACTTTATTGACATTTGGCGGCGCATTTTCCAATCATATTGCAGCAGTTGCAGCAGCAGGAAAATTATATGGTTTTAAAACTATCGGAATAATTAGAGGTGAAGAATTGGTTGCTAAAATAGACAGCAATTCCACATTGAAATTTGCGCAAGAAAACGGCATGCAATTCAAATTTGTCACAAGACAAGAGTACCGAGAAAAAACAACTTCCGAGTTTTTAGCACAATTAACTCGCGAGTTTGGACGTTTCTATACAATACCAGAAGGTGGAACAAACGATTTGGCTGTAAAAGGTTGTGCCGAAATTATCACGGAAAACGAGCGCGATTTTGACACAATTTGTTGTGCTGTTGGAACTGGCGGAACGATTGCAGGAATAAGTCACGGCGCATTTTCGCATCAACAAATACTAGGTTTTCCAGCTTTGAAAGGCGATTTTTTACAGCAAGAAATTTCACAGTTTACAACCAAAGACAATTGGAAGTTAATCAATAACTATCATTTTGGCGGATATGGAAAAGTGACGGACGAATTGATTCAATTTATAAATAATTTCAAACAACAAACCCAAATTCCGTTAGATCCAATTTACACAGGAAAAATGCTGTTCGGAATCATAGATTTAATCAAAAAAGGACATTTTGAAAAACAAAATCGTATTTTAGCAATTCACTCTGGTGGTTTGCAAGGAATTGAAGGTATGAACCAGAAACTACGAAGAAAAGGACAGATAACAATTGTATAAACGCATGAAAAGACACCTTATTTATATACTTCTAGGCGTATTTATAGTAGCTAGTTGTGGAACGCAAAACCGTGTTTCTAAAACCAAAAAGCGAACTAAAAAAACAACACGAGTTGTAAAAACAACTCCCACGGAAGAACCTGTTGTAGTTGTAACAACGCCTCCAAAAGTTGAGGTGAAAATACCAAAAACTTCTACAAAAAGCACTACGGAATTGTATATAGAAAAATATAGTGCTGTTGCAAAACAAGAAATGGAACGTCACGGAGTTCCTGCAAGTATTACGTTGGCGCAAGGAATTTTAGAATCGGGTTCTGGAAATGGAAAACTGACTGTAAAATCTAACAATCATTTCGGAATCAAATGTCACAGAGGTTGGAAAGGTCAGCGCGTATATCACGATGATGATGAAGACCAAGAGTGTTTTCGCAAGTATGCAAATCCAATATATTCTTTTTCAGATCATTCCTTATTCTTAACAGGAAGATCGAGATATGCTTCTTTATTTCAACTGCCAAAAGATGATTATAAGGCTTGGGCAAAAGGTTTGAAAAAAGCAGGATATGCCACAGATCGTAAATATCCTAAAAAGTTAATTTCACTCATAGAACGGTACGAATTATACAAATATGATGCAGAAGTTTTGGGTAAAAAACCTGAAGATGCACAAAAAGTGACTACACATAATGATCGGTATACGGTTTTAAAAGGAGATACTTTATATGGTATTGCTAGAAAACATAAAATATCGGTTCCTAAATTAAAATCTTTAAATGGACTTGAAAGCAATGAAATTTTTGTGGGACAAGTATTATTTGTAAAACCACTTCCGAAAGACTTTTAGTCAGTTAAAAAACATAAAATATACACATGGAATATAAACGTAGCAGTGCGCTATTTGCAGAAGCACAAAAAGTGATTCCTGGCGGCGTAAACTCACCTGTTCGTGCATTTACAGCCGTAGGCGGAACACCAATTTTTATCAAAGAAGCAAAAGGTGCTTATATTTTTGATGAAGATGGTAATCAATATATTGAATACATAAATTCCTGGGGTCCAATGATTTTGGGTCATGCACACAAACCTGTAATTGACGCCGTAATTGAGAAAGCTAAAAAAGGAACTTCCTTTGGAATGCCAACTGAAGTTGAAACCAAAATTGCTGAATTGGCAGTTTCTATGGTGCCAAATGTTGATATGATTCGTTTTGTAAATAGCGGAACGGAAGCGTGTATGAGCGCAGTTCGGTTGGCAAGAGGATTTACTGGAAAAGATAAAATAATCAAGTTTGCAGGTTGTTATCACGGACATAGCGATTCATTTTTAATTCAAGCAGGAAGTGGTGCTGTTACTTTTGGGACGCCAAATAGCCCAGGAGTTACCGAAGGAACGGCAAAAGATACGTTGCTCGCTCGCTTTAACGATTTAGAAAATGTAAAAGAAATTATTTTGCAGAATGAAGGCGAAATTGCCTGTCTTATTATTGAGCCTGTTGCTGGAAATATGGGTTGCATTCCACCAGTTGAAGGATTTTTAGAAGGATTACGCGCATTGTGTGACGCACATAATATTTTGTTGATTTTTGATGAAGTTATGACAGGTTTCCGATTGGCAAAAGGTGGCGTGCAAGAATTACTTGGCGTAAACGCAGATATTGTATGTTTTGGAAAAGTGATTGGTGGCGGATTGCCCGTTGGCGCTTTTGCAGCTCGGAAAGAAATTATGCTTCATTTAGCACCAACAGGACCTGTATATCAAGCAGGAACATTGAGTGGAAATCCGCTTGCAATGGCAGCAGGATTGGCAATGTTGCAAGAATTGAATCAAGGAGATATTTTTCAGAGTTTACACGATAAAACGGAATATTTACATAAAGGAATCACAAAGGTATTGACGGAAGCTGGCATAACGCATCAAATGAACCGAATTGGTTCTATGATTTCAGTACATTTTTGTGACGAACCTGTGCTAGATTTCGCTTCAGCGGCAAAAGGAAATAATGATTCGTTTAAGAAGTTTTTCCACGGATTATTAGCTAGCGGAATTCATATTGCGCCATCAGCTTTTGAAACCTGGTTTTTGTCAGATGCATTGTCGTATGAAGATTTGGACAAAACAATTAAAGCTATTGAAGAAATTGCTGAAACGTTATAGTGACATCTCGACTCCGCTCGATGTGACAAAGTTTTGCTTAAAACTAATATTTAGAAAGATATAGGCATAAAAAAACTCGGCGATATGCCGAGTTTTTTTTATGTTGAAAAAGAAGTTTTATCCTCTTACACTTTTAATTTTTTCTTGTCTTGCTTTTTCTTTTGCAAAAGATTTTTCGAACTCATGACGTTGTTTAGGTTGTAGAAGTTCGCTAATTTTTTTTCTCGCAATATTCAATCCTTCTGGATTTTCAATAGCGTCACCTTTCTCGTACGCCAAGTAAATAGCATAAATTTGCTTTACTTGTGGAGTTGTAAGTTCTAGAGATTTCTCTAAAGCCATTGTTTTGTATTTAGCCTTTATTTCAGGAGTTTCTTGCGCTGTTGCTGTTTGCAATCCTAAAAATAATACACATACAAATGTGAATAGTGCAATATATTTTTTCATAACTGTTGGTTGTTGTTAGCTGAATAATAACTCAATAATACTAAAATTGTAGCTGAATAACAAAAAAGAGAAGCTTTTTAACTTCTCTTTTTTGTATTTGCTACTCTTTACCGTGACGTTTTCCTTTTCTCTTTTTCTTTCCTTTGCCTTTGCGAGCGTGCATTTTCTCCCACTTTTCATATTGTTCTTTAGAGAGAATTTGTTTCATTTGTTGCTTGTGCGCAATTTTTGCATCTAAGCGTTCATTTGCCATTGCATATTTTTCTTCTGCAGTTGGCTTTTCTTTCTTTTCCATTTTCGCTTTGTGCGCTTCCATCTTTTGTTTTCTAACTTTCGCAGCAGTCGTATTCAAAGCTAAAACTCTTTGTTGTTGATTTTGAGATAAATCTAACGCAAGTGTTAACTTCTTAGTTTGCAATTGAGCCATTTGTTCAGGAGTAAAGTCTTTCATAGATTTCTTCCCTTTTTCCTTTCGCATTTCCTTGCGCATTTCTTTTTTACCTGTGCGATCTGTTTTGTCAGTTCCTTCTTGTGCAGCTATGTTTAATGTGAATAATATAGCGAGTGCATAAATGATGTTTTTCATGTTTTTTGTTGTTTTAAATAATTGCTTCTAAGACTTGGGCAATTAGCAAAGGTTTAATGAAATTTTTGTTTTGGGAATTGTTTAACAATTTACTAGCGATCACTTATATTGAATTTAGAAAGAAATTTTTTAAGCTTCTGAATGCGTTAGTATTTTGAGATACGGTCTTTTTTCTACACTGTTGTTTAGGAAAAAGAGTGCAACAAGAATGTATGTCCAGGGCAGAATCATACTTTTTAAGACAATATAATCATTTATTTGCCTGATTATTAATTGTTTAAGTTATCAATTATTCGTATATTATACTGATAATCAATTACTTAACTCAATGAAACCATCTGATAACTTAAAAGACATTTTTGGGCAAATACAAGACCACAGAAGCCATATAAACAAGCTTCATAATTTAGTAGATATCCTTCTTATTGGTATAATTGCAGTGATTTCTGGGGCAGAAACTTGGGAACAAATGGCTGGGTTTGCCAAATCAAAAGAACCTTTTTTAAAGAAATTCTTAGAATTACCTAACGGTATTCCTTCGAAAGTAACTATCAATAGAGTCTTTTCAGCTATTGATAGTGAACAATTTGAATCTTGTTTTATTGATTGGGTCAATTCAATTGCAAATTTAAGTAAAGGTCAAATAATTGCGATTGATGGTAAAACGATACGTGGCGCAAAGTCTCATGGTAAAAAATCGCCAATTCACATGGTTAGTGCTTGGGCTTGCGAAAACAATCTTGTTCTAGGTCAAGTTAAAACAGCTGAAAAGTCAAACGAAATTACTGCGATACCAGAATTACTGAACATCCTTAGTATTGCAGGAAATACTATTACAATAGATGCTATGGGAACTCAAAAAGAAATTGCAAAAAAAATAATTGAACTAGATGCTGATTATATTTTAGCAGTTAAAGCAAATCAACCGCAGTTATTAGAACATATTGAAGATGAGTTTCGGTTTTCCAAACAACTAGAAACATACACTAAACATGATTTAGATCATGGGCGTATTGAAACTAGAACATGTAGCGTAATTACTGATTTTAAGTTTATTGAACAGGACAATCAATGGAAAAATTTACAAAGTATTATAAAAATAGATAGCATTCGTGAATTTAAAAATAGTGATAAAGCGACAGAAAAAGCGACACGATATTATATTTCAAGTTTACGAAATGATGCTAGTGAATTTCAATCTAAAATACGCTCGCATTGGGCGGTAGAAAATAAATTACATTGGACTTTAGATGTAGCTTTCTCTGAAGATGCTTCTAGAAAAAGAGCAGGAAATGCTGCTCAAAATTATTCTATTCTGCTTAAAATTGCTTTAAATCTATTGAAAAATGAAACCTCTAAAAAGCTATCTATGAAAAGCAAAAGACTTGAAGCTGGATGGAATGAAGACTATTTACTCAGAATATTAAATTTAAAAGTATGATTCTGCCCTGAATGTATGTCAAACCAATTATAAAGATACCAATAAAACCTAAACTAGAAATTCCGTAGATGAAGTTTCCGTAGAAAGTGCCAAATGCTTCTTGTAATGCAGCTACTTCTAAGTTTCGCCCGATCTCATTGATTTCAAATAAATAATATATCAAACTAATAAATACAAGGATTGTAAATGGAAGTTGAATTCCAATTTGACTCATGATACTTGGTCGTGTAGCCGAATATTTTAAAGTTGGAATTCCTTCTTTTAGTGCAGAGAAAATTTCATTGCTCTTCGTAGAATCATCAATGAACAATGTTTTTTTGGAATCTTTTTGATGGATTTCCATCTTGTTTTTATGAAAATATACTTTTTGAATTGTTGCAAAGTGAATTCCGTTTGGAAGTTTCCAATCGTTTTGTGCTTCTATATTTTTGGTTTGAAGTTTTAATTCGTCACCTTTTTTCTGATCAACATAAATGGTTTTATCTTTTATGAAGATTAACGTGTTTTCAGTTGATTTGGGAAATGTCCACAGTTTTTGCATGCAGCTATTATTTTTTAAGAATACGAATATCGCCAGAAATATTACTAAAACCGTTAAATTTAGTAATTTTTGATGCGCCTTTTTCTAATAAACTATTAAAAAAATATAGTGAGTTTTCACTTATATACTATTCTATAACTTTCATAAGTTACTTCACAACAGCATCTTTTATAGAAATACCATTTATAATAACATCAGTAAGTACATGTGTGCCATTTTGAATATGTACAACGGCATATACATCTTGTTCTTTTCCGTTTCTATTATTATCTCTGTATAATGTTTCTGCACCTAACGCTTTTGACTCTTCCATGTAGTAGGTTTGAAAAGGCAAATCGAAACGAATTTTACCTTCATAATAATTATACGTTTCTACAATAACATGGTCAAATTTACTATCGGTTAGCAATTCTTTTGATAAAGTTTCTAAAACAGCATAACCGTTTTCATCTTTTGAAAAATACGCATATGCTTTATCATATCTATTCCAATCAGAATCGGTTGTTTCAAAAGAATTTATTTCGAAGTCTAAATCAATATATTTTCCCATAAATGGATTGTTCGGATCTACCGGAGCAGTTTTAAATTTATACACATTGTCAGAAGCAATTGTGCGTTCGTATTTGTATACTATTTGTGCAGAAGCGGCAATTTGTGCAAGTACCATCAAGCCAAAAAGGATGTATATATATGTTTTCTTCATGAGTTTGTTTTTTATAGATTCCTGCCTTCGCAGGAATGACAATTAGTTGTCATTTTTTAGATTTTTGTTTTTTTAGCATAAGATAATTCGCAGTGAAAAAACCTCCGCCAATGAATACAAATAATAATCCACGTACGACATATGTGATATCGGTATCAAAAAATCGACATGCAATTAATATAGCAATAATCAACATTCCATAATTCAAAATACCAAAATGAAATTTTTCTGCGCCAATTTTAATCGCTGAAACTCCTAGAATAAAAAGTAGTGCGTTGATTAGAATTGTTGGTAAAAGATCGTTAAAAAGTCCAATCATGAAAATGACTCCAAAAAGTAGAAATACAAAATGAAATAGATTCATTGATTTTAGTGCATTTTGTTTGCTGTTGAAATACAATAATACGCTTGCAATGACAAATAAAATCATTGCGCAAAGGAATTCTAAAGAGTCAAAATATACATCTTGAAATTGATGTTTCCATATGTCGCGAAAACTTAATATTAAAAGTATAATTACAGTTCCCAAAGATCCTAATGTGCGATATCCATTTTGTAATAACGATTTATTTTTAAAATACGGAAGTTGTCCAATATTATAAAAAACACCAAATAACAAGACGTACATTAAAAAGCCAACGCCTTCACTTTGGTCAATACAAACTGGTAATGAAAAAATTAAACTCATTGGGAAAAGCCAATGTAATACACTTGTAACGTGCGATTTTGTTTGTGCTTTAATCATTCTTACATAACTCGGTAACGCAAGCAATAACAATAAAAAGTAAATGTGCGGAATTGTTGTGTTATGTCCATAGCCAGCTTCAAAAGCATAATAGGTGATGAAAATTAGGTGTAAAATAACTGCTGAGGTAGATTTTGTCACAAACATCAGCGGAACGCATAACACAATCCACGCAAGTAAAAACGATTCCAAATCGCCCGAAACATGATATATCTGGCTCACCAACGCAATACACGCGCCAACTCCAAAAAATAAAAATACAGTGGAAGCTTCTTTCCAAGCAGAACTTTTTTCTTTAAAAATACTAAAGCCTAAAATGGCTTGCCCGATTAACATCGGAAGAAACGCAAAAATAAGTTTGACACCTCTGGAAAAATCGTCCCAATTGTGCGCCATTATTAAAATAATTCCCAATCCGACTAACGTTGCGCCGAGAATTCCGAAAAGCGTAAACAATCTATTAGCACTAGATTCTTCCGAATTTCCGTAAAACGCTTTTATATTTTGAGCAATCTCGTCCGTAATTATGCCGTTTTCGACCAATTCGGGCAATGCTCTTGTGATTTTTGAACTCATATGTTGAATTTAAGATACTCTTCGTTAAAAGTACTGATTAATTTTTCAAAAAAATAAACCTCGCAACACTTCTAATTATGTGTTACGAGGTTTCTGGTAATCAACCAACATTTAAGCTTCTTGATTTTTTATTGAATGTACATCTCTAGTGTTTTTCTGTACCGCTACCGAAGCAAATAAACTCAAGGCAAACGACATTCCGTAAAAACCTTTTTCGCTCAATTCCAATTCGGCATTCCACAATCCGACAATTAATAATAGAATAGAAGCAATGGTTGTAAACCAACTTATTCCATAATAAATATCTGTTACGGGAATTCCTTCCATTCTATCTCTTACCGATTTCTGAACCGAAACCACGGAGAATAATCCGAATAATAAAATGGTGAAATAATATCCTTTTTCATTCAATTCCATATCTGCATTCCACAATCCGATGCAATACGCAACCATTCCGATGAATAAAGCTGCCCAAGCCGCCGAAATAAAAGCTGGCGTTGGCTTAAAAGGATTTTTCTCTTCTAATTTGTTAACTGTTTTCTTTGTTTTTTCTTCTGGATTTAAAAAATTTTGATTTTCCATATTACTATAATTTTAAATGTTAATTGATTTTAATTTTTGTTTAAATGTGTAATTTTTTGTTTGTTGATTACAGGGCAAATATGCGATTGGATTTTTACCTACGAAATTCAATTATTCATAAAAAAGGACTATATTTATAGAAATTTAAAATATGTATATAATTGATTATTAATATTCTAAATAATAAAAAACGGACGATATAATGATTGCAATCGATACTATAATCTCTCAATTTTCTACTGAAGAACAACAGGAATTTGTAAAATACCTTACGTATAAGAACAAACGACACGACACAAAAAATGTGCAATTGTTTAAGTTGTTACTCGCAAATTGTTCTGCAAAAGAAATTCCCAAAAAACTATACGGAAAGGATAACAAAACCGCGTATCACGGATTGCGAAAGCGTTTATGGAGTTCACTACTCGATTTTATGGCAACGCAAAGTCTCACACATGAAGTTTCTTCAGAACTCGATATTACCAAACGGATCTTAGTTGCTCGAAACTTATTGCAACACAAACAATTTAAAACGGCGTTTAAAGTATTAGAAAAAGCGGAAAAGAAAGCACGCGAATCGTTGCACTTTTCATTGCTGAATGAAGTTTATCATACGCAAATACAATATGCGCATACAACTCCGTTTGCGCCGCCGTTGGAAACAATCATCGAAAAATTTACAGCGAATCAACAAGATTTTTTACAAGAAGAAAAGCTAAATATTGCGTATTCGATTATTAAAGAAAACCTTCAAAAAGTGGTCTATCAAGGTGAAGTGATTTCGTTTGAAGCATTAATTAAAGAAACCTACCAACGATTAGACATTTCGGAAGAAATTGGTTTATCATACAAATCATTATATCAATTGGCGCAAATTGTAAACTCGGTCGCTTCTGTCAACAAAGATTATTTCAATGTAACGTCATTTATTTTGGAAAATTATAAAGACATTTCCAACCGATTGAAACAAACCGACAAACATGTATTTTATCACATCAAAGTATTATATCTCATTGCGAATATCTTTTTCAGAAAGAAAGAATTCGCGGAAAGCTTACACTATTTAGAACGTATGCATGTCGAAATGCAAAAACAAAAACAGCGGTATTACAAAAGTTCGTTGTTAACGTATCAATGTTTGGTTGCGCTAAATCATAACTATTCTGGAAATTCCGAAATAGCTATTGAAATGTTAGAAGCCGTTGCGAATGTGAAAAAGTACGATTTGGAAGTGATGTTAGACATTCATTTAAGTTTAATTGTCTTTTATTTTCAGCAAAGCGAATTCAAAAAAGCGCAACAAGTATTATCAAAATTCTATCACACGGATAAATGGTATGAAGAAAAAGCAGGCGTAGAATGGGTTGTAAAGAAAAACCTAATCGAGTTATTATTGCACATAGAATTGGGTAATATTTCCTATGTAGATTCACGTTTTGCCAGTTTTCAACGAAAGTACTATCCGTTTCTAAAAAAGACTGGAGAACAGCGTGTGATTACATTTTTAAAATATGTAAAGCAGTATTACAACAAGCCTGAAGATGTTACCGATGCAGTTTTTAAAACTTCCGTAGAAAAGTCTTTCGAATGGAAAATGCCCGAAAAAGAAGATATTTTCGTCATGAGTTTTTACGCGTGGCTGAAAGCTAAAATGAGCAAAACGCCTTTGTATCAAACAACTTTGGAATTGGTGAAGAATTGAATGAGTTATGAGTTATGAGTTATGAGTTGTGAGTTGAAAGTGCGCCGCATTGAGCGAAGTTGAAATGAAAAGTGTTTTTTATCGAATCTTTAAATACATATCTAAATACTTTCTCAAATAATGATAACTACTTTCTCTGGAGGTTCTGTCTTCGGCAGCAAACTGAAAAAAGTAGCACATTCCTTCAAATTCAATTAATGTTGCAACGCCTCGTATATGAGTTCCAAGTGATGAAATGGTAAATTCCTTTTTTTCAATGTTCATACCTTTATAAGTATACTTCATGTTCTCTTGAATCGAAATAGTGCTTCCAGGTTTTTGTGCTACTAAATTTTCTCGGAACGATTCCCATTGAAAAGTCATCGATTCATTTTCCGCTTTTGCAATTGAATCATAAGAAAAATAATATTTTGAGTATTTGGCAAAAACTGCTGTTGTTGGCATTTCAGAAGTATTGAACATGTGAAAACCTCCTCGCAATTTTACGGTAATATGCGGAATTACAGAAAACACAGAATCCTTTTTCAATTGTAGTACTTCTTGCAATGCAGTATGTTCTCCAATAATAAAATCGGGAACATCAATTTTAGGCAATCGTTTCTTCGTTTCCTTTTTTACTACCCAATCATTAGTTACATGTGTTGGAGGCGTATCATTGAACTGTATAATTCCAAACACAAGTTGTGCTCCAATTAATAGAATGCTGCCTGCAGCTGCCAAACCAGATTTAGAATTTCCCAATAGTTATTTTATTTTAAGTGATTAAAGATATAAAAATACATTTCAAAAAAAAAGGAACTACAATTTGCAGTTCCTTTGAAGTTATATTATAAGTAGTTAGTTGAGCTTGTAGAAAACTGGTAGCTGAGTTTACCAAAGCTATACCAACTCCACAAACAATCCGTCATCCGTTTTCTCAACGTTTGCTAAATTGTTTTTAGTCAATTCTTTTATAGATTTATCCCACTTTTTGTTAGATAATCCTGCTTGTGCTTTTAAATCATTTAAAGGTAACTTTTCAGCTTTCTTTAAAATTTCTAAAATTGCTTTTGCCTCTTCACTAATTGCAACTTTTTTATTTTCTGGACGCATTTGCGGAAAGAACAATACTTCCTGAATTGATGGATTGTTGGTCAAATACATAATCAAACGATCCATTCCAATTCCTAAACCAGAAGTTGGCGGCATTCCATATTCCAAAGCACGAATGAAATCATCATCAATAAACATTGCTTCGTCGTCTCCTTTTTCAGAAAGCTTCAATTGTGCTTCAAAACGTTCGCGTTGATCAATCGGATCATTTAATTCTGAATAGGCATTTGCAATTTCTTTTCCGCAAACCATCAATTCAAAACGTTCCGTTAATTCAGGGTTTTCACGATGTTCTTTACACAACGGACTCATTTCCTTTGGATAATCTGTAATAAATGTTGGTTCAATATATCTTCCTTCACATTTTTCACCGAAAATTTCATCAATCAATTTTCCTTTTCCCATGGTTTTATCCACAGAAACTCCCATGTTTTGAGCAGCTTCAAAGAGTTCTTCTTCAGATTTTCCAGTAATGTCAAATCCTGTAAAGTCAATAATAGATTGCGTCATTGTGATACGTTTGTATGGCGCTTTAAAATCAATTTCATGTTTTCCAAACGTAGCTGTTGTTTTTCCGTTTACGGCAATAGCACAATGTTCTAATAATTTCTCTGTGAAATCCATCATCCAATTGTAATCTTTGTATGCAACATAGATTTCCATTGCTGTAAATTCAGGATTGTGCGTACGATCCATTCCTTCATTACGGAAGTTTTTGGAAAATTCGTATACGCCGTCAAATCCACCAACAATCAATCTTTTCAAATACAATTCATTTGCAATTCGCATGTATAATGGAATGTCCAATGAATTGTGATGTGTCATAAACGGACGCGCCGCTGCGCCACCAGGAATTGGTTGTAAAATTGGAGTTTCTACTTCAAAATAACCTGCATCATTAAAAAAGTTACGCATAGCGTTGAACAATTTTGTACGCTTTACAAATACTTCTTTTACTTGTGGATTTACGACTAAATCGGTATAACGTTGACGATATCGTTGTTCGGGATCATCAAATTTATCATACACAACGCCATCTTTCTCTTTTGGTAATGGTAATGGTCTTAAGGCTTTACTTAACAACGTAAAATTCTTTACCATTACTGTTTTTTCTCCAACTTGTGTTGTAAACAATTCACCTTCAATTCCGATGAAATCACCTAAATCTAAAAGCTTTTTAAAAATATCATTATATAATGTTTTGTCTTCTTCGGGACAAATTTCGTCTCTATTAAAATACACTTGAATTCTTCCATCAGAATCTTGCAATTCAGCAAATGAAGCTTTTCCTTGTATTTTTTTACGCATCAATCTACCTGCAATTACAACCTGTTTACCTTCTGCAAATGATTCCTTTATCTTTTTTGAAGTATGGTTTACTGGATAAAGATCTGCTGGATACGGGTTAATTCCGAGTTCGCGCAACTTTGAAAGTTTTTCTCTGCGAACTATTTCTTGTTCTGATAATT
This sequence comes from Kordia antarctica, assembly GCF_009901525.1. Classification (NCBI taxonomy): domain Bacteria; kingdom Pseudomonadati; phylum Bacteroidota; class Flavobacteriia; order Flavobacteriales; family Flavobacteriaceae; genus Kordia; species Kordia antarctica. The sequence goes on along the minus strand of NZ_CP019288.1, from coordinate 2,551,520 downwards.
GCATAATAATGTGTAAATTTAAGTCAGCAAAGATAATTACATTTCATTAGTTTAACATGTGTTCGGTGTAAAATAATACGTACTGCATTCTTTTTCCGCAGTGTAGCAATCATTTTTCGTTAAGAATTTTTGAAGCCTTGAAAAAAATTTAGAAAAATGAATGCGGTTTTAGTTTTTCAGAGAAAAAACTAAAAACACCTCTGGAAAAACGCACTTTCTTTTGTTGAAACCTGTGCTGAACTTGATTCAGTATTCTTTGTGCGAGCAAAGAGAAAGAAAATAAAAAACTGAAAATAAACTATTTAGATAATAATTTTCTTGGAAGCCTTAAAAGTTGTTTTTAATTTAATTAAGCAAAATTAGTTCTGAGTACCAATGTATTGATTTGGAAATATTTGAAGCGTATAATGTTTGCAAATACTGCGTTAGTGTAACATTTTTGCCGTTTTTGTGTCTCATGAGTATCATCAATCATCAAATAAAAAAAACAGTATGAGTATATGGAGAGTATTATTAGCAATTATTTTTCCGCCGTTATCAGTTTTAGATAAAGGTTGCGGTTCTGTAATAATTGTCTTTATTTTGTGGCTTTGCGGATGGGTTCCTGGAACTATTGCCGCATTGATTATTTTGAATAACCCAAAACAATAAATAACATATTAATTTTAAAAACATGAAAAAATTTTATTTAGGAATGTTAGCTGTACTGTTAACGTTTTTTACAAGTTGTCAATTTTCTGAAAACATTTACATTAATGAAGACGGAACAGGTAAAATGTCTTTTACGATGGATGGTTCCGAATTAATGGATATGATGGGCGACGAAATGGCAAAAGATGGAGAAGAATCAATAGATTCCATCATTTCATTCAATGAATTTTTTAAGGAACAAGCAGATAGTATTGCTAAACTTCCTCAAAAAGAGCAAGATAAATTAAAGCAATTGGAGAATTTTAAGATGCACATGATTATGAGCACAGAAGATAAGAAAATGAGCTTCGATTTGTTTACTGAGTTTAAAAATGTGGGCGAATTGCAAGACATGTTTGCCGCAATGAATACCGCAGGAAGTTTAGATAAAAATAATAATGCGGGCTCAAATCCTTTGGCTAGTATGGGCTCAAATGGAGCTACCGAAGTAAATTATTCCTTAAAGAATAATGTATTTAAACGCACCGTAACTATTTTGGATAAAGAGAAAGTAGCCTCTATGAAAGATAGTTTAGGACAATCGGCAACGATGTTTGCAGCGTCAAATTATACATTGAATTATCATTTCCCAAGAAAAATTAAATCTGTATCTCTTGAAGATGCCGTAATTAGTGATGATGGAAAAAGCTTTAGTGCGAAAGTGAACTTTATGCAGTATTTAACAGATCCAAAATTATTAAATGTAGAAGTAGAGTTAGAGAAATAAACACTCCATTTTAAACATAAAAAAGAGGAATTACAACAATGTAGTTCCTCTTTTTGTTTTTAGCAATCTACACACCAAGATTTGCAATTTGATCCGCAAGATGGTGTTAAACATGTCATTGGATTAATAGAATGAATTGTTAAAATGATAGTTCCGTTAGGACACCCGATAAAGCTTATCGCATTTTGTTGTTGATTAGCTTGTCCATCTTGCAATCCGCCAGAAATATGGGCAACATTACTTTTTTTAAGTGATAACGATTTTAGAGATTTTTTCTTCATGAGTATTTATTTTTTGTTTCGGTACAAAGAACTTTAAAAACCGCTGGTTGTGAAATAGCGATTCCACTAGAATTGTGACAGGAAAAACACGGAAGACTCACAGGATAAATACTTGCGTTAAAACGAATCTCCTTTTTTCATAATGTCGTATTTTTGTAATCGTAAAACGAACTACTTTGAATAAAACAATACAAGTACAGGATTTAGGCACGAAAGATTATAAAGAAACGTGGGATTTTCAAGAAGCAGTATTCAAGGAAATTATTGACACAAAAATTAAAAATAAGCGACAAGATGCTGGTTTAGAAACGTCGAATCATTTTCTTTTTGTAGAACATCCGCATGTATATACGTTAGGGAAAAGTGGCGATATGTCTAACTTATTGTTAGATGAAACGCAACTTGCGGCAAAAGGCGCTACTTTTTATAAGATAAATCGTGGTGGCGATATTACGTATCACGGACCTGGACAAATTGTTGGCTATCCTATTTTAGATTTAGAAAACTTCTTTACAGATATTCATAAATATTTACGATTGCTTGAAGAAATGATCATTCTAACCTTGTCGGAATACGGTTTGAATGCCGCAAGAAGCAAAGGAGAAACAGGCGTTTGGCTTGATGTTGGAACACCATTTGCACGTAAAATTTGTGCTATGGGCGTTCGCGCGAGTCGTTGGGTAACAATGCATGGTTTTGCACTAAATGTAAATGCAGATTTGGGTTATTTTGATAACATCATTCCGTGTGGAATTCGTGGAAAAGCTGTCACTTCTTTAAATGTTGAATTAGGAAAAATTCGCGTGGACGAAGCAGAAGTCAAACAAAAACTATTACATCACTTTCAAATACTTTTTGAAGCGGAATTAGACATGAAAGCATAAAATGCGCGTACAAAAACTTCTCTTGATAATTATTACAGGTGCATTAACAGCTATTTTGTTGTTTTCTGGTGCGATTACGTACTTTATGTCATCAGAAGAAAGTGGGCCAATCACAGCTATATTTTTTTTAGGTGTTACAGGTGCTTTTAGTGTGTATTTTCACATGAAAACAAAAGAGTTATATCCGTTTGCTGATTTTGACGAACCGTTGGAAGAACTTTCCAAAAAATATTGGGCATTGCATATTTCTTTCGGATTGGTGCTGTTAATTTTAGGAATCACTATGACTTTTCTTTGGTTTAAAAGATCATCCGATTTGTCTATTTTAGGTATTTCAATTTTTTTACTTTTACTAGGTTTGTGGTCATTGATTGATACGTATATATTAAACAAATTCATTGTTTCTTATAAAGAACGTCGTGAACGTCAAGAAGAAATTAACGATATTGGCGACAATTCAGCGGTATAAAATATAATAGCACATGCGCTTTTTTAAAATATTTTCGATAGTAATTACGGTCATATTCTTTTGTGTGTTTATGTATTTTGTTTATGTAATTATTGAAAACGAAAGTAAACGAGGTGCACCATTTTTGGCGTATGTTTACTTAGCACTTATCTTTATCTCAATACTTGTGACCTTTGTGTATCATTTTAAAAGTTATCACTATTATAGAGCCAAAGAAAACATGAACCTTTCAAAAAAGCTTTCTAAAATATTGTGGGCAGGAGCAATCTCTTATAATAGTTTGCTTCTGTTTGTTGCAGGTATGAGTGCATACGATTTAATAATATACAGAATGGGTTTTATGAGATGGAGAGAAGTCGCTGTGTTAAGCTGTTTTCTTTTTATTGGCGGCATCGGAATTTTAGAAGTTTCACTCTTAAAAAAACGCATTAAGCGACTAAAATCGGAAGTTGAGCTGAAAGACGAAATTGAATCTATTGGAAATTAAACTTTAAAAACAATCTAGTGTATGCGTTTTTTAAAAATACTTTTAATTCTATTTTCACTTCTGATTTTAATAGGAATATGCTATCTGTATAGAGGAATTTTTTCAAAAGATGAATTGAGTAGAATACCTACGTCTGCATTACTATTTAGTGGGTTGTTAACGGTTTTATCCATAGTAAATATTTTATATCACATAAAGAGTTTTCGGTTTTACAGACGAAAAGAGAAGCAAAATTTAGACAAAAAGCTTTCTAAAATCTTTTGGATTGGCACTCTTTGTTTTTCGAGCTTCTTACTATTCCTTATGGGAACTGCGCTCTATGAGAATACACAACGATTCGAGTATGATAGCGATGTTTTTGAAGACATTATTTATACGTTCATTTTTATAGCTTTAGCGTTGTTGGGTTTATTAGAAGTTTCACTCTTAAAAAAACACATTAAGCGATTAAAAGCGGAAGTTGAGCTGAAAGACGAAATTGAATCTATTGGAAATTAAACTTTATAAATACTCCTAGCATATGCGTTTTTTAAAAATACTTTTAATCTTATTTTCTATTATAATTATTGGTGCAGTTATATATGTATATTGGTTTGAGTTCTCCAAAACTAGCGAAACAAGTGTTTCTATATATTTACATGCCTATTTAGGATTTGGATTTATTTCTTCCGTTATAAATATCATATATCACATCATAAGTTTTCGTTTTTACAGACGAGAAGAAAAGCGAAATTTAGATAAAAAACTCTCTAAAATTTTATGGATTGGTACTATTTGTTTTTCTGCATTTCTAGTGTATGTTGGCGGAACTACCTTATATAGTATCATGCTTTTCATGGGAGAATTTGGTTATCAAGTGAAAGATATCTTTCTCGCACTTCTCTTTTTAGTACCTGGATTTTTTGGTTTGCTAGAAGCTTCTCTTTTAAAGAAACGCATTAAACGATTGAAAACGGAGCGTGATTTAACTGAAGAAATTAACGATATTGGCAGTTCAATTACATAAAATAATATTCATGCGCGCATTTAAAATAATACTCATCATCATTTTAATATTAGTGTTATTCATACTAGCTTTAGGAACTATAGAAATCTACAAAGAAAACAGACCTGAAGCTTTTGCTATCTGTATATTTACGTCTATCGGAATTGTATTTGGACTCTTAACAATTGTATATCACATTAAAAGTTTTCGCTATTACAGAAAATCAAAAAGACTAGAAAAAGCAAAAAAGATATCCATTATTCTGTGGATTAGTGCAGTTGCTTCAAGTATTTACACACTGTTTTTTGGAGCAGTTGCGTTGTTAGGAATTTCAGCGAATACTGCTGAATTAAGTTCAAATCCAGAATATCTCAGCATGATTATAATGCTCATCATCATATTATTATATGGAATAAGTAGTCTTGTGGAAGTTTCATTATTAAAAAAGCGCATCAAAACACAACGCGAAGAAGTGTTATTACATACTGAAATTGATGAAATTGGATTGTAGACTTCTTAGATTTTTGGACTTGCTTAGACTTGTTAGATTTTAAACATGGAAAAGTGTGAAGTTAAAAGTTAAAAGTGAAAAATGTTTATAAGTTGAAAAGTTTATGAGTTTATAGTATTAATAACCAACGAATAACGAATAACGAACAACCAAATCAACAAAGGAGCAAAGCGACCAAAACCCAAAACCCAAAAGCAAAGCGACCAAAAACCCAACACCTTTAATTCATCTTATAAACCAAAACAGTATTATTTTCTCCTTTAGTCACAAACCCTAGCTTCACATCTTTATCAAAATTCTCCAAATCAATTGCCGAACTTCCAAACGCGGGAAAACCAGGAATCGATTTCGCATTGCTATCATACACATACACTTTTTGCGCATCCGTATCTGTAATAGCCACATAAATTTTATTTCGAATTAAGAAAATTTTCGGTTTGCTATAAGAACCAAAAGCAAGTTCCACCGTTTTATCTTTAATACGTAACTTATTCTCAAAGAAACTTACCAACGTTCTACTTGTCATATCAATTGCATGATTTTCGCCAACGGGAAGTTTTGTTTTGGCAATTTGTCCTTTACTATCAACCTGAATCAAATTTCCATTCCGATCAGAAGTCGTAAACAAATTATTATGAATATAAACGTCATTATCAGAAAACTGAATATTCGCTTTCACGGTAATTCTCGGTTTTCCTGTACGTGACAAAATGTGTAATTTTCCGTTACTTTCTTGAAATGTGATATAATCTTTTGAGATGATTCTAAAGTGTTGTGGCGGATTCATAAAATCATTCTTCGAACCCGAAAACTTAAATCCTTTCACTTGTTTTCCTTGTTTATCGCGCATCACAACGTTGTTTCCTTCTGTAAAAACAAACCGATATTTCTTCGATTTATCATAATCAAAAATCGCGACAGCTTGCGTATAAGTTACGTTCGCTTTTGTCGGATACGGTTTTACATCATTTCCTTTTCTATCTAACACATAAAAAGATTGCGGCGTTGTAAATGCCAATTGCAAACGTCCGTTTTTATACAAATCAACTTGTGAAATAGCACCTAAAATCTTTCCGTCTAACGGTTTTTTCCATAAAATTTTCCCTTCCGTAGAAATTAAATACAACACATTTTTGGCATCTTGCACGACGATTTCCTTTCGTTTGGTAATATGATTTTTTACAAACTGCGGACTTGAAGCAACCGGATTATCCAACACAATATTCAATATTTGAGAAACTGTATTTTCAGTTGGTTTCGCAGTATTTCGCTTTAAAATTCCGTGAACGTGCGCATAATCGCTTCCTTTTTCGTTGGTAAATTGCAACGCGGCAAACGGATAATCTTCAATATTTATACTTAAAATTTCCTTTCGATATGATTTTTGTACGCTTTCCGCGATGGTTTTCTTAAACTTGTCCGTATTCACAAATACCAATATTGACGATTCATCACTTAAGTTTTCAATCGTTTCTTTATAATCTTTTTGGTATGCAAGCGTTTGTTCGTCTTTGTATAATCCAATCAAAAGTGACAAATCTTCCAAGCCGTTCTTATTCGTGAAAACGATAAATTCATCCAAAATGACATAATATGTATTATCAAATGTTATGATGAAAGGCGAAAAATGGTTTTGAAAAAGCGTTGCATCTTCATTTTTATAAATTTTGATGTTTCTCGCTGTGCTATGTTCCGAATTTGTTTTCAGTTGTGTTTCAGCTTCATTACTCGATGAAATAAATCGCAAACCTGTAAATGAACTTCCGTTAAAGGAAAACGTACTCACTTCTTCCAAAGCATCTAACAGCGAATTTGTAGTTTCTGGTTGAAACTTCTCGTATGAATCAAACGTGATTGTCATAAATGACTCAAAAAATGGTGGAATTATGGTTGCAATTTTGTGTTCGCGTGGCGACGTATTTTTCAATGAACTCAACGCGTGCGAAAGCGAATCGTTTGCTGTGGCAATTCCTGTAAAGGAAATTTCATCTTGTAAAATAGAAACATCTAACGCAAGTTGTTCGCCAAGAGTTGCAACAAACTTTGTATCAGCATTTGGGAAAATATGTTTCAATAAAGGCGAAACATGTTTCGGAGTTGCCAATAAAGTTGCCGATTTGCTTTCGTCAATAGTTGTATATACTTTTTTGAGCGAAGCTGGAATTTTGACTTTTTTATACGAACGAATGCAGTTTTCAATCAATAATTGCGAAGAAGAATTTACAAAAATACTATCTGCATAAAACGTATAATTCACTTGATTGCCAAGTGTGGTTTTAATAATGGAAGCATCATTATAGTTAATATTGGTCGTTGTTGCTTTTTGAAGTGAATCTAAAACGATCAAATTAGGATGTGTTTTGGTAATAAAAGTATACTCAAAACTATCTTTTCCCAATTCGTTAAAACATAGCAACGATTTGGAAGTTGGTTTTATGTATTGCAAATAATCAACAAACGCAGTAAAATCTTGCTTGAATTTTGGTTTCTTAAACGATTGCAACAATTGATTATTTTTGAGTTCGCTCTGAAAACTTTCAAAATCATTAATCTGTAAAATCACGGCTGCATCTTGCGGTACAAACTTCAACAAAGAATATTCTTTAGGAGTTTCCGTTGTACAGCCAATACTAAATATGGTAAGAATCAGAATGAGAATTCTTTTCATGTAAAATCTATTTTATAACATTTTGCAATGTTGTTGCCCTTTTATAATCTAACGAACTACAAAAGTATAAACTTATAGGATTGTAAATTATTGTAAAGACGATAGAATTACAGTTGTTATTAACAAATCAATTATTTGAAGTGACAAATTAACAAATCAACAAAAAATAAATTAACGAACAATAAAGAGTTGAAAGTGGAAGTGAAAAGTGAAAAGTGAAAAGTAAAAAGTGAAAAGTGAAAAGTGAAAAATTGAAAGTTAAAAGTGAAAAAATCAACGAATTTACAAAAAAACAAATCTAACAAAGTCCAAAAATCTAAGAAGTCTAATAAAATCTAAAAATCCAGCGAATACTGTTCAGGAAGTAACCTGAACGACATGCGATGATATTTAGTAGTTCCGTATTTCCGAATTGCATCACGATGTTCTAAAGTAGGATATCCTTTATTTTGCTTCCAATTATACATCGGAAACTCTTCATGAATTTTCTCCATATATGCGTCTCTGTATGTTTTTGCCAACACAGAAGCAGCAGCAATATTCATATATTTTCCATCTCCTTTTATAATAGTTTGATGTGGAATATTTTTATACGGTTTAAATTTATTTCCGTCTACAATAATATGTATAGGAACAATTGCCATTTGGTCAATTGCTTTTTGCATTCCCAAAATAGAAGCGTTCAAAATATTAATCTTGTCAATTTCTTTAGGATAAATATGCGCTACGCCAAAAGCAAGTGCTTCTAATTCAATAATTGGACGAAGTAATTCACGTTTCTTTTCGCTCAACTGTTTAGAGTCGTTTAGCATATTGTTTGAAAACGTTGCGGGTAAAATTACGGCGGCTGCGGTTACAGGTCCGGCAAGGCATCCGCGTCCAGCTTCATCAGTTCCGGCTTCTAATCCATCCAATAATTGTAATGCTAACATATGTAAAATCTTAAAGAACAAAACTATCTTTTCTTTAGACTAAATCAAAATGCAAATACAAAACAGTTTTCGCGAAAGCCAATAATCTAGTTAAAATACGATGTGTAAATAACACGCACGATTTCTTTTTCCGCAGTGTAGTATTTACTTTTCGTTAAGAATTTTTGAAGCCTTGGAAAAAATTTAGAAAAATGAATGCGGTTTTAGTTTTTCAGGGAAAAAACTAAAAACACCTCTGGAAATCGAAGATTCATGAGTTCCAAAATATAAAATAGAAATCATACGAACTAAAAACGCACTTTCTTTTGTTTCTGCTTGTCACATTGAGCGGAGTCGAAATGTTGTGCGAGCAAAGAAAAAGAAAATAACAAATTGAAAAATAGGCTTTTAACTCTAGTGTTTATTGGGAATCATTCAATAGTTAAATGTGAAACTTATATTGAACTTAAATTAATTTATGATTTCAATAACAATTGAACGCTTTTTATTTCGTTCAAAAAGTATACTTTTGTTGACTAGCAAGCGTAAAATGATATAAGTAGTTGTAAATACGCTAAAAAAACAAAACAAGTGAAGTACATCCTTTTCGTTATATTCATATGTATTACTGTTCCTGCATTGCATGCGCAAGTAGAAGAGATACCTGTTGAAGGAAAAAAAGAGAAAATGAGCGAACGCGGACAGCAAAACGCCACGAATTCCAATAAGTCTTCTGAAAAAGATAAAACAGCTAAGCGAAAAGAATATGATATCAATCTGTATAAAATAATTACGCACGAACGTGATACCATACTTTTTGATACAACCTTAACCATTCAAAAAGAATACAAATTCAATTACTTACGAAAAGACGAATTTGAACTCTTGCCATTTTCAAACTTAGGGCAAACCTATAACAACTTAGGATATTCGTTTGACAGACCTTCTTCGTTTCCAAGTATCGGAATGCGCGCAAAACACTTCAACTACGATGAAATTGAAGATGTAAAATACTTCAATGTGCCAACGCCAACGACGGAATTATTCTTCAAAACAGCGATGGAACAAGGACAATTGCTAGATGCGTTTATTACGATGAATACGTCAAAACGAATGAATTTCTCCATTGCATACAAAGGAATGCGCTCGTTAGGGAAATACCAAAACATACTCAGTAGCACGGGAAATTTTAAATTTACAGCGAATTATAGAACTAAAAATGATCGGTATGCCATGCGTGGACATTTCTATTCGCAAGATGTATTGAACAATGAAAATGGAGGAATTACAGCAGCAGCAGTTATTGATTTTGAAAATGGTGTGGATGAATTCACAGACAGATCGCGTTTATCAGTAGCGTACCAAGATGCACAAAACATATTAGTGGGAAAACGTTATTACGTTGATCACGATTATAAAATACTTAAGAAAAAAGATTCTTTGAACGATTCTAATTTGCGGGTTGGACACACATTCAATTACGAAACAAAATATTATATCTTCGATCAAACAAGTCAAAATGATCAATTTGGAGAAAGCTATGTAGCAGCAAGAATACGAGATAGATCGCAACTGCGAAAACTATTCAACGAAGGAAGCTTAAGTTACCGCACAAAAACATTTGGCGATGTCAAATTCAAAGCAAATCACACAAAATACGAGTATTTCTTTGACAAAATTCTCTATCAAGCTAACGGAACTGTGATACCAAACAAAATAGAAGGCGATGTTGTTTCTGTTGGAGGAGAATGGCAACATACCATTGCGGGAATTCAGCTAAAAGCAGATTTGCTAGCTAACATTTCAGGCGAACTCGGAGGAAACTATTTCAACGGACGCGCCAAATACAAATTCAACGATGACATACTTACAGAAGCGTCTATTGTGATCAATTCCAAAGCGCCAAACTTTAACTTCATTGTCAATCAAAGTGATTACATAAGCTACAATTGGCGCAACAATCTCAAAAATGAGCGAACGCAGAGTTTAAACTTCAGTGTAAAATCAAAAAAATGGTTCAATGCGGATGTGAGTTTTACGTCAATGGACAATTATACATACTTCTCAGGACTTACAGACGGACAACAAATATCGCCGCAACAATCGGAAGATGCAATCACATATTTAAAAGTAAAATTTGGAAAAGAATTTAAGTACGGAAAATTTGCGCTCAACAATACAGTCATGTATCAAAAAGTAACGCAAACTGGCGACGTATTCAATGTACCCGAATTAGTAACTCGAAACACCTTATACTATACGGACAAATGGTTCAAAAAAGCACTATTCATACAAACGGGAGTTACATTCAGTTATTTCACGGAATACTTTGCCAACGGGTACAGTCCATTATTAGGAGAAACGTACAGTCAAAATCAGCAAAAAATTGGAGGTTTCCCACGATTTGACGTTTTCATTAACGCCAAAGTAAGACGAACTAGAATCTACTTCAAGCTAGAACATCTAAACTCACCGTTTACTGGCTACAACTTTTTCTCGGCACCAAACTATCCATACCGCGACTTCATCGTGCGTTTCGGACTTGTTTGGAACTTCTTCTCATAAAAAGCAAATCCACGAATAAACGAATAACCTAACACCCAATACCTAATAACCAAAACCAAGAATAATGGGGTTCCCGCAAAAAAGCGGTCACGCTCTCGCCTGTGCCTCTAAAAATTGAAATAACATAAGTGGCTGAAAATCATTTTCTTAATTTTATTTTGTAGACTAAAAATGACCTGATCGTATTCGTTTGTGTATTCTTTATTAAATATTAATACTCCTCAAATATAAATAATTTTTTTTCTATTTCTTATTCTAAAAGCTGAAGTTATATTTTTGATGTATTTATACATAACCCGTTGTGCATTTTAAATAATACTAATTTTAATATTATTAATGTTTCTGTCAAATATAAGTTTGTTGATATATTGAATAGTAGTTAAAGCGGTTATCTTAGATGTTATTCTAGTTTTGAACCCTTGAGACGTTTTTGTGTAATTACGTCTTATCATAAAATGGTCACATAATTGGGAGAATAATGTTTCTATTCTTTTTCTCTTTTTGATTTCTTCTCATAGGTTTTTAGTTTTATGTTACAGGTTACAGGTTACAGGTTACAGGTTACAGGTTACAGGTTACAAAGGCATTGGCAGGAATGCGATGTATGAATATGTTGATAATGAATGTAACAAGTTCAAATTCTTTACCAATTAATACAATCATAGGTAAAACAAAGACTTTATTGATTTCTGCTATTTCATCATTTTCAGAATTATCAGATGATAAGGACTGATTCCTTCTTCAAAACCTGTCCTTCTGATGACTATCAAACTATTATTTCAGCGTTATAAACTAAAGTTTCACAAGAACTTTAAGAGCACTATGTTAATCTTCTTAATAGCTGAATGAGGAACTATTTAATTTGATTACTTTTGACATTGATTTAGGGTAAGAGCAAATAATTGCTATTTAAAGCTATTTTATTTATCTATAAACATTTTAATAAAACCCTAAAATAGCTTTAAAATTTTTAGATAATGATTAATCTATTCGCTATTTTGTTCAAAATTCGTGAAGTCCCAAGCTGAACATAATTAGTTGTGAATGGATAGTATATAATTACATTTGTAAAGAACAAAGAAATTGTTGTTTGAGAGTATCTAATATTAGAAATTGATTTAGCAATACTCAATAAAACCCAAATTTTTTTGTTAAGAGTAATTTAGAGTTATGTTGAGAAATTTTAATTAAAAAAAAGGAAACTTAAAATGTAATTTGGTTCGCAGATAAGGTTTAAGAAACATTAAAAGACGAAAAGTATCAAGCCAAAGCATTAGAGTTTATATTTTATAGTTCTAAGAATATAAATACGACTTTAGCCAACTAAAGCTAATGAATTGAAATATGTCAAAAAGAATAGATAATATAATTGATGAAATTATTGACCAGTACGCCTTTACTGACAAGTCGCAAAGACCTTGGATAATAGGTTTTAGTGGCGGTAAGGATTCTACCGTTTTACTTATGCTCGTATGGAAAGCCTTGGAGAAGATTAGAAAAATGCCAACGCCCTTTCAATTAAGAAGACCTGTTTACGTTGTTTGCAATGATACTCTTGTTGAGAATCCCATTATCTCATCTTACGTGGATGATGTTTTAGCTAAAATTTCTGTAGCTGCAAGAGAACAAAACTTACCAATCATCGTTAAAAAAACAGTGCCGCTATTAGAAGAAACTTACTGGATTAATGTTTTGGGAAAAGGATATCCAGTTCCAAACAATGCTTTTCGTTGGTGCACAACTAAACTCAAAATAAAACCAACTTCAAATTTTCTATTAGAACAAATTGATAAAAAAGGAGAAGCTATTGTCTTGTTAGGAACTAGATACGAAGAAAGTGTGGCACGTGAACGTTCAATGCGTAAACACGAAATTGATGGGCAACGACTTTCTAAGCATCAAACAAGTGTAAATACATACGTGTATGCCCCAATAAAAGAATTAATGCTTGAAGAGATTTGGTATATAATTAATACATTCCCCTCACCTTGGGGATTTGATAATTCAATTTTATTCCAAATTTATTCAGATGCAAGCGCCGATGATTATGAATGTCCAACAGTGGTTGTAAACAAAGAACACTCTTCATGTGGGCAGTCACGTTTTGGGTGTTGGACTTGTACTGTAGTAAAAAAAGACAAATCTATGTCTGCTTTAATTGAGAACGGTCAGTCTTGGATGAAACCTTTATTGGAATATCGGAATAGTTTAGTTGACGAGAGAAATCTTCACGAAAACAGAATGCCCGAAAGAAGGGATGGACGACCAGCAGTTCGAGAGGATGGTACAAATTGGGGTCCTTATAGACCTAGTTACCGATATCAAAAATTGAAAGAGCTACTTTTAATTCAGAAAGAATTACAAAAAGAAAGACCTCATATCTTTTTGATAACCAATCAAGAACTTATTGCAATTCAAGTTACTTGGAATAGAGACCTATATTTTGACAAAAATGTAGGAGACCTGTATAGAGGGATTTTCGGTAAAGATATCAGCACTAATAATTCGGCATCTTTGAATAATACTGAAACACGTATTCTAAAAGAAATTTGTGAGGATGATATGGGCTATTTTCATCTTATAGATAATCTATTATCTTTACAAGAGACTAAAACACTTATGGTATCGAAATATGGGTTGCATAATGATATAGAGAACAGAATTGAAAGATTCGTAACAAGTAGAGAAAATGAAAATTAGTAAAATCACTCTATATAATTTCAGGATTTATAAAGGATTGAATGATATTGACTTCAGTCCATCATCTGAGGGGAATATAAGTATCATAGCTGGAAAAAACGGATTTGGAAAAACCACTTTGCTTACGTCTCTACTTTGGGCTTTCTATGGTAAGTTAATGGGACAGGTTGAAAATAAATATCGCTTGGACATAAAATATTCTGGAGGATATCAACCTTTCTTAGAATCACTTTTAAATAGAGAAATTGAGAATCAAAGTGATGAATCTAAAAAAGTTTTCTACGTAGATATTAAACTGGAGGAACTTGCCATTCCTTCGTTACCTTGCAATTCAATTTCAATACGAAGATCCTATAACCTTGAAAATAATAGTGAAAAATTAAGCATTTTAATCGATGGGATTGAAAATGAATTGACCAAAGAAGTTGGCTATGACCTTTTCATAAATGATTTTATCCTTCCAAGAGAAATTGCCAAGTTTTTCTTTTTCGATGCTGAGAAAATAGTATCTCTGGCAGAGGCAAAGTCAAAAGAAGAACTAAGGAGTTTAAATCGGGCTTATTCTGAAGTCTTAGGTATAAAAAAATATGAAGAACTTAAGAAAAACTTAGTTTCACTTTCTTCTAAATTGTTGCGCAAAGGTATATCTGAAATAGAAAAAAATCAATTAGACGAACTACTAGAAAGAGAAAGGGAGTCTTCAAAATTACTTGAATTCAATTCAGAGCAACAGCAAATAAATATTGAGGAGCTAAGTAGCTTAAAAGCAAAGAGTAATTCAATTCAAGAAAAGCTTATACGTGAGGGAAATACGATTACACTCGATGAATTGATTCTGCTTAAACAGGAACAAAATACATTAAAAAAAGAGTCCGATCAAATAAAGGCTGAACTGTCTTCACTTTTAGAATTAGCGCCACTTGTTATAGCAGGTAAAAAACTTGTTCAATTAAAAAATCAACTTGAGAATGAACATGAAAATTCTAGTATTCCAAATGGGTTATTAAATAAAGAATTGATTCTCTTTTCAAAAGAAATAACTGAAAAATTTCAAAAATCTGATTTATCAAATACATCTATTATTGAAAAGATAATAAAGGAATCATTAAAAACGAGATTTGAAAACGAGTCGAATCCAATAGAGGTTTTAATAGCTATAGGAGAAGAAGGTTATAGAGATTTTCAAGCTTTATATTTAAACCTTAAAAGTTCTTTCAGTTCACAATTAAAATCAATCGTTCAACAGGAAAAAAATAATAGGGTACTCTTTTTTAGGGTTTCAAGTAAAATTAAACAAGCAGAGGCTAGAAAAGACAACCATCTTGCTAAAAAGTTTCGTGATGAGAAAGCACAGATTGAGAAGATGATTGAAGAGCTTAAAACTAAAGAAAACTCTTTATTAATTGAGCAAGGAGCATTAAGCGCTAAAAATAATTCAGATAAAAAATTAGTATCTGAACTTGAAACTAAATTTAAACTGGTTGATTCAGATAATAAGAAATACCAAACAACAGAAAATCTTTTGGAAAGAATTAATTCATTAATTCTAAAGATAAAGCAAGAGAAAAAATACGCACTTCAAAAAGCATTAAAATTAAGTCTTAATAAGTTGATGCATAAGGACAATTTCATTAATGAAGTAAAAATTCAGATTGATGAGGATATAATGAATATTGACCTATATGATAGCAATAAACAAATTATTAGAAAGGAGACACTATCTAAAGGAGAACAGCAATTGTATGCAACAGCATTATTAAAGGCATTGGTTGATGAGTCTGGCATAACATTTCCTGTCTTTATAGATAGTCCTCTTCAAAAGTTTGATAAATACCATTCCAAAAGTATTATCGAAGAGTTCTACCCCGTAATTTCAAATCAGGTAGTGCTCTTGCCTTTATTGGAAAAAGAACTTAGTAAAAGGGAATACGACCTTTTAAAACCAAATCTTCATAAATCTTTCTTAATTGATAATCTGGATCATAATGCATCAAAAATTTTAGAAGCTGATCTAGAGGAAGTTTTTGATGAATTAAACTCTGAAGCCTATGTTTAAGCAAATAAGCACAAGTAAAGAAAATAGAGAAGTTGTAGCTCAGCTCTCACGAAAATTAAATTTGGGAAAAGAGAATGTAATCGCAAGAATAGCACTTACATACTCCTTGTCTCAAGATAGAAAATTGGATTTGAAAGATGTAAAAGATTCTGGTGGAAAAGAATATTCGAAATCTGTTCTTTTAGGGGATTATGAAAACATTTACTTTGGTTTAATCTGTACACATTATGGACTCTACAAAACAGACAAAAGTATACCAAAATATATAAAACTTCATATTGATGAAGGCTTAGAATTATTAGATAAAGAATTAAAAGAAAACCCGAAATTTGATGGGTTTGATTTTTTAGTAGATAAAATTAAAATAGGTTTAATAGATATGGATTCATAAATCTAAATTATCGTGATTTCAGTAACGATAGTATATATTATGTAAGAATTTACTATTATTGCAGGAATGAAAGACCTATATTAGTTCTAAAATAAAAGCAGACTAATTTTCTATATGATTTTTTAAAATTTTTCATTTACATTATGTTTTACATTAGACTAGAATATTGTAAATTCCCAAACAATATGAAATTTCCTATATTTTAAGATGAAAAAGACAAATTATATTATTGAATAAATATTGAATCTCCTCGGGGAATAAAAAAACAATTCTTTAATATTTATTAGAGGCTAGTGCTTATGATTGCGAATGCCCAACAATGGTATCTAGTAAAGAGCATAAATCTTGTGGGCAAAGTAGATTGGTTGTTGGACGTTTACGGGAGTAAGAAAAGACAAATGAATATTTGTCCAAATTGAAAATGGAGAGGAATGGTTAATCCCATTAATAAATGTAAGAAATTGGATTAAAGAACAAGAGAATAATCCAGAAAATATATCTGATTACCGCAAAAATGAAATACTTTCTGCAATTCCTAATTGGGTTTTGTGAAATTTAAACATAGGGCAGAAATATAAGAGAAGATTTTTGATGACAAAAAAATGTTCGTGATTTGGAATTGATGTAGAATTAATCAACAACTAATAGTAATAAAGGTAAATTGATACAGAGACTTATATTAAAATCTCGGATATTTATAATATAGTATTTAATAAAAATCTTGATATGAAAAAACATAATGGACTTATCAAAAAAGAAGAAGAAATCTTATTATCCGCTTGTGAAAATGATAAGAATCAGTTTAACTTGATTCAAGATTTACTAAAGCTTGAGAAATCAAAAACCATTATGATGAAAAGAAGAGGTCTTATGGAAGATATTGAAAATAGATACAAACAATTTATTTCAGCATAATGATTATAAAATCTATTCAACTAAATAATTTTAGAATCTACAAAGGTAAAAATCTTATAGATTTATCTGTAACAGATGATGAAAATATTATTATTGTTAGTGGTAAAAATGGTTTTGGAAAAACTACCTTTCTAATGTCTTTAGTTTGGTGTCTATATGGACGACAAATGAGTGACGTTGATGATATCTATAAAAAAGAAATTGAGAATAACGGAAATTATCGACAATACATAAAAAGTAGCCTCAATAGACAAGCAGAATTTGAAGGTAAAACTAAATTCTCTGTTTCGGTAATATTTTCTAGGATCACAACAATTCCCGATGTTACTTGTAATGAATTAAAAATAACAAGAACCTATTATACAGAGGGTAACAAGGAAGAAAATTTAGAGATTTTAATAGATGGTTCCGAAAGTGAGCTAGTAAAAGATGTAGGTGCAGAGCATTTTATACGTGATTTTATTATGCCAAAGGAGATTGCTAAATTTTTCTTTTTTGATGCTGAAAAAATAGTTTCCTTAGCCGAGATACATACAGGAGAACAGAGGCAAGAATTGAGTAGAGCATTTTCTGAGGTCTTAGGTATTAATCAATACCAAAATCTTAAAGATGACTTGGATCAATATTTGGATAAGCTAAAATCTGAAACTGCTAATGCTAAGGAAAAATCTGAATTAAAAAGACTTAAAACTGAAGCGGAAATAGCTGATGACAGGATTAAAGAAGTTCAAGAGAGAATTGAAAGTTTGAATGAAGATGCTTTAGCTTTAAAATATGAGATTAGTAAACTTCAAGAGAAACTAATAAAACAAGGTAGTGTAATAACAGTTGATGAATTAAATAAATTAATAGATAGAAAAGAAGATTTAGAAAAGCAAGTAGCAATTTTAAATACCGAACTTAAAAATCACTACGAGATAATACCATTTGCTATTGCAGGTAATTTGTTAACTGAAGTCTTAGAGCAAGTAATTTTAGAAAGGGATATTATAAGTGAAAAATTCAATGACGATAGAGCAGAGCAAGTAGCAGACAATATTATTAATGACTTGATAAAAATTCCACACCCAGATAATCTTGTAATAAATTATAAAGTCCAAGAATACTACATTAATAACTTAAAAGAGTTAATATCTAAACATCTTGGAGGAGGAAATTCGAGAAAAAATGCTAATCCAAATGTTCAAGACGAAGTAATACATAATTTATCTGAAACAGAAAAAGCCGAATTAAATAAATTCACAAACAATATTAGACTTTCATTCAAGGAAACATTTAATCGTATAAATTCTGATTATTTAAGGTCTAAGAATGAATTAAATGATATCAATAAAAAGATTAAGCTTGCAGAAGAAAAGTCAGAAAACCCACTTGTTAAAGCTGATAGAGAACGAAAATCTCAATTAGAAAAAGAGTATGATGATATTCTAAGAAATGTTGGTGTTTTAGAACAAGAAATTTCAACAAATAATGAAACAAAAATTCAATCTAAAAAGGAAATAAAAAGAATATCAGATAAATTAAAAGTTTCTAAAAGCAAGCAGGAGATTAGTGAAGAAGTAGAAAAATCTATTAAATATCTTAAAAAGTTTATCGCTGATTTCAAGATTGAGAAAAAGCATAGTTTATCAAGAAGAATAAAAGAGGGCTTAGATGTTTTATTACATAAGAAAAGTTTTATTAGCGATGTTCAAATAGA
The DNA here is from genome assembly GCF_009901525.1 of Kordia antarctica. Taxonomy (NCBI): domain Bacteria; kingdom Pseudomonadati; phylum Bacteroidota; class Flavobacteriia; order Flavobacteriales; family Flavobacteriaceae; genus Kordia; species Kordia antarctica. The sequence goes on along the minus strand of NZ_CP019288.1, from coordinate 2,532,581 downwards.
AATACTTGGAGATGATATCGAAATTAATCTAATAGATGCAAGAGGAAAGGAAATCAATAAAGATTCTCTTTCAAAAGGAGAACAACAAATGTATGCAACAGCTTTGTTAAAAGGTCTAGTTGATGAATCTAATATTGATTTTCCAGTATTTATTGATTCTCCTATGCAGAAATTTGATATTGACCATTCTAATAGTATTGTTAAACATTTTTATCCAGAAGTTTCAAATCAAGTAATCATCTTTCCATTATTAAAAAAGGAAATGACACGTGACGAGTTTAAAGTTCTTTTACCTAGTATTAGTAAAACATTCCTAATAAAAAACACAGATAACGAACAGTCTACTTTTGAACAAGTAGAGAATAAAGAAGAGTTGTTTGATGTATTTGAAAAAGATTATCAAGATGCAGTTTAACATTAGTACATCGCCCGAAAATGAGCCATTAGTAAAATCCTTAACACATAGGATTGGTCTGGGTTCTGAAAACCATATATCTCGTATTGCCTTAGCATATTCTTTAAGTAAAGGGTATAGTTTAGATTTAGATAAAGATTTACAGGCTATTGGTGGTAAAGAGTATAAAGATCACACTTTGTTTGGTAATTATAGAGATTATTACATAGCCTTAATTTGCCAGCGCTACCAAATACAGAAAGACGATACTAACATCAGAAAGTATTTAAAAATGCATATTGATCAAGGGCTAGAACTCATAAGTAAGTTTTTTGAAGATAATCAGAATTTTTCAGGGATTGAGTTTCTATTAGATAATATAGAAATAGGAATTGATTCTATGAATGAGGGAGAAAACTCATTTGAATTTATAAAAAACAATAATTCTTCTTTAAACGAAAAAGAAAGTTATAGTAAACCCATAAAAATTTTAGTTGGAGAAACTGAGAAGAAAGAAAACATCTATTTTACACCTAATAATACTTCAATATACGGTAATTGTCATATTGCAGTAGCTGGAAATTCCGGTACTGGAAAGTCATATTTTTCAAGAAAAATATTAGAACGTATTGTTCAAGAAACAAAAGGGAAAGTTAATTTTTTATACCTTGATTTTAAAGGATTGAATGAAAGCGATAAATCTAGCCCTGATTTCAAAAGCTTTTTTAAAACGACCAATGCAAAATTAATAGATACACCACAAAACTCTTTTCCTGTTAACCCACTTTCATTCATAGACAATATTAATGAAAAAAATAAAATTGTAGGGATTGGAAGGTTTGTAGATATAATTACCAAATATGCTAATTTAGGAAATGTTCAAAAGCAATATTTAAAAGATGCTACAATTAATGCTTTTGAAAGTAGAAAAGATGGATCTTATCCTACACTAAAAGAAGTATTGGAAAATGTATATGAATTAGCAGGAGACAAACCAACTTCATTGACGCAAATATTAATTGGATTGACAGAGATTGAACTTTTTGATAATGATAAACATGGAGATTTTATAAATTCAAATTACTATTTAAGCCTTTCAGGGGATTTGAGTAAAGAAGTTCGTTTTACAGCTACGTTTCTTGTAATTTACTACTTGTATAATACATTTATGAATATGGATAAAACTCCAATAGAGGATGATTATAGTGGGTTACGTTATATTTTATTGATTGATGAAGCGCATAACGTATTTAAAGAAAAAAAATCGCAAGAGATACTTGAAAAATTATTAAGAGAAATACGTTCACAAGGAGTTGCTGTAATGTTAGTTTCACAAGGGATAGAAGAATTTAATCAGCCAACATTCGATTTTTCTTCAATGTGTCAATCTGCATTTTTAATGTCTATAAAAGATGGAAATAATTGGAAGTCGATTAGTAAATTTTTAGGTGCTGGAGAAAAACAAAGAACAAAAATTAATCGCTCTATGGAATCCATAAACCCTCGACAGGCAATTACAAACATTAAAGAGTTTGAGTTTGGCGATATTTTTAATACTAAATAAATGAAATTATTTAATTTTAGCTTACTGAAAACTAAATACTTTTGGATTGCCGTTGTTATAATAGGAACAGCAGGAATATGGTTACCTGTATTACTTTCCTTATTATTGGGCGAACCGATTCAAATTGATGAAATTCCTATAAATTTAACTACTTTTTATATTTCGATTTATTTTGCTGGTTGTGTTGATACAATTTTTAGAAATATAGATTTGTTAGATAATAAATACGAGCTTAAATCAAAGTTAGTTTCGATAATTGGTTTGATTTTACTGTTTATTGTTTTAATAGTAGCAACAATTTGGTTGAAAATAGAGAAGCATTTTGTTGTTCCATTAATTTTGTCATTATTTGGGTCTTTTATTGGCTTAAAATTATGGTGGGATAATTATCAAGAAGATCCTACATACAATGAGATTATAAGAGAAGAAAGTAAAGAAAAACATGGAGGTCAGAAATGGAAGCAATAGAGAACTCAGGGCTTATTAATGCCATACCCGTAAGACAAAACAAACAAGACTTTTTAATTGGAGTTTACTCAATAGAAAATATTCTTAAGTTCACAAAATATACTGAAAGACTTATTACAGGATATGATGAACAAGAAGAACCAATTTATAATAAACAAATTCAGAGAAACATTGAGAATTCAAGAGTTCAAAAAATTGCTGATTTTTTAGTTAATGATCCTGATGCAACTTTTCCAACAAATATCGTTTTGCATATTCCTGATGAAGTTATTGAAGAATATATTGTTAATGATGATAGAGTAAAAGTAATAATAGACAAAAAAGTATTTGAAGAAATAAAAAAAGATAAAGGAGATGTATTTATTTCTATCATTGATGGTCAACATAGAGTACGAGGTATTGAAGTAGCGATAACACGACTAAAATCAGATTTAAACACACTTATTAAAACTTTAAGGATTAAGGAGAGTCAAAATCTTAGAGAAAAACTTAACTTTTATCAAGGCAGATTAGATGATTTACTTAAAATTGAATTAGTAGTGACATTTTTTATAGATAAAACTTTAGAGTATCAGGCAATGATATTTTCGACAATTAATAGGACTCAAAAACGGGTATCACAAAGTTTGGTGTATAGCCTTTTTGGACTTGATACAGACGATACACCTCAAAAAACTGCATTGGAAATTGTTTTAAGTTTAAATGGTCATAAGAATTCTCCTTTTTACAAAAGAATTAAACTTTACGGTGGCTCTTACAGTAAAAATAATACGCCTCCTCTCTCACAAGCAACAATGGTTAAGTCTATTGTTGGTCTAATATCTGAAAATTTACGTCAATCGGAAAATGATAGATATAAAAAAAGGAAAGAATTATTTGACCGCAGTTCAGGGTCTTTAAAGCCTTTACCATTTAGAAAGTATTATGCAAATGATAACGATTCAGGTATTTCAGATATAATGTTTTTCTATTTCAATGAAGTGAAAAATACATTTATTGATGATGGAATTTTTCTTTGGGATTTTGAAGAACATAATAAACCTTCCAATATTCTTCATACGACAATTGGCTATCAAGCACTAATGAATATACTTGTAGAAATTCTTCTTAAAGAAGAAAAATTAAGAGAATTGAGTTATAAGGTTGCTAATGAAATCTTTTATGAAAAATATTTAAAACACATTAAGCACCTCGATATTACTAATACTAATAAATACTCATTCAATCAAAGAGGTAAAAAATACTTTGAATTGGAAATGAGTATCGCTATTTGGTCACCAAGAAGTCAAGATGATAAAAGGTTGATAGAATTAAATAAATTGAAAAGTGGAGATTAGTTTATTTTTAGTAAAAATAAGCATTCCCTTTTTTCACAAAATTAATTTTTCCTTCTACTCGTAAGTGCATTAATTCACATGAAGAAATTTTTAATTTTTTCATTGTTTCCTTACTGCTTAAAAATTCATCTTTTTTGTCCATATTTTATTAATTGATTATTAGTAACAACATTTCTAATACTTTACGCTTCAATATAGACAAATTTTGGTTCTAATCATAAACTACTGCAATTACAGAAGTAATTCAAAGATTATAATTTTTATGTAACAATTATTTACTTTTTTTGACATATAAATTGGGAAGTATGAAATTGATAAGTCAGTTTGGCATCTTTTTTGAGCTATCGAAAACAGAAAATAATATAAATTTCAGCTAAAATTCAACGCTTACAAAGTTTTTGCTACGCTTACAAAATATTTTGCATAAATATCAGTTATTATTTCTATATTCGGTAAGAATAAAATCCCACTCCTAGTACCTAAAAAATTACAGCCGCATTTTAATCTGAGTAAGTATCACTTATTTGGATACAGGGCAAGTATGTCCAATTTTTAAGAACGAATATTAATTATTACAAACAATTAAATTTTTAATTTATGAGTGAAGAAAACAATAACAAACAGACCTTATTTAGGTTTGTAAGTTTTAGAAATCCAAATTTAGCAGAAACAAAAAGTACCAATCTCAAATTTATTCATAGAGATGAAAGTCTAAAAGGTGTTTTTGATCAGGTTACCGCCACAAATACGCAAACAAAATTTCATGTATTATTAGTGGAAGCTTCAAGTTTTCAAACAACATCTATTAAAACTGTAGATGAATTAGAAAAAGGAGTTTTTAGTGGTTTACTGAAAGTAGGAAAATCAATTTCAAATCAAACAACTTTGTCAGCTATCGAATTGACGTTATGCAAGGACGATTATATAAAGCACAAAGGTTCTGATGCTGTTAAGGCTATTTGGGACAATTTTATCTACCAATACCTAACACAAAAAGATTTTTATGTAAAAGAAACCTTAGCTTACATTCTAAAAGCGTTGCATATTGGATATGTACAAACACTAAAAACTAATGACGAGCTCAAAAGACTTAATGGCAGTGATTTTGTTAAAACAGCGTTGAACGCAACCATAATTATTCCTTCATCAATTTTAGGAAAAGCAATTACTTCCTCTTCTAAGAAAGTAGTAAGCAAAGAATTATCATCTAGAGACTCAAGTTTGTTAACGATAGCATTAGAAAGTTATGAAAAAGAACAAAATGCGGTGGAGGAAAATAAAAGCCTTACGCAATTAAAATCTGAAATACAGCGTATAAAAAACAATTATTGGGCAAATTATGAGAATGGACTGAAAGTAGCTAGAAGCTCATATGAAAAAGAACATGGAGAAAACCTACGAGCTTATGAAAATCAGTTAAGTATTATTGATGAGCTAGAAGAATCTAAAGCACCCGAAGAAGAAATAAAAAAGGCATACGAACTTTTAGCAACGTATGAAGTTCCCGATTTTAAATTTTCTTATAAAGAAGAATTAAACTGGGATGATATTTATGGTGGTTTAAGTGAAGCGTCGCTTGAATATTTTTTAGAGAATTTTGCAAACGCTGCACAAAGTATTGAAAAAGAAGTAGACCTTAGTAAATCTGAAGTAAAAGTAGCTGATAATAATAGACTTACCATAGATGCTAATTCGTTTACATTTAGACATACTACTTACGATGCTGTTCTTTCAGATATTAATACGCAAGCTGATGTAGCTAATACGGAAGTTGTAAATCAAGCAAATCTTCCGCAAGATCAATATGTTAATGTTGGTGGAGTAGTTGTTCCAATATCAGATAGCACAACATATACGCCGCACCTTTCCTATATATTAAGTGCAAAAAAATCGGGACTTTTTTCAAGTAGAGGTTATGTGATGCTTCAAGTGCATGTAGAAAATTCATCATGGGCAGTGAGTAATGCTATTGTTTCTGCAACTACCAGTACAGGTGTTCATACTGAAAACATAAGTCATATAGCAGTATTAAATAACAAACTTAATTTCCCTACATTTTTAAGAAATAATGTACAAGGAATAAGTTCTTTGAATATTCAGGTTTTCTTTACCAATGGTAGAGAGGCAACGTTACAATTAAGCACAGTTGCAATTAATGTAAAGTACACAGGAAGGCTGTCATTAAAACCAATTGGAATTGAACCTATTGGTGGAAATCCAAGTGAACCGATACCAACAACTGGAGAACATTTTGGATTAAAACGTTTAGGTGTAGCGGAATATATGAAAGTAACTCAAAGTGTACATGCGTATGTGCCAGGAGAAGTATCTAATATAGAAAATGTCATGGCAAGTGAACTGCGACATAAATCTATTAATGAGTTAACGCGTACAGAAGATACCCTAACGACCACCAAATCTCAAGAAGTAGAAAAAATATCTGACACCACAAAAGTGAACCGTGCAGAAATGCAAACCGAAGTTGCTAAAGAATTAGACAAACAAAAAAGTTTTCAAGCGCATGCCAACTTCTCGTATGACACTAAGGTTTATAAATTTGATACAGGTGCTGCCTATGCTAGTACCAATGCACAGCATATTAGTAACAGACAGGCTGTTACAAAATCACAAGAAGTTACGGAAAGAGCGATGGAACGTGTGCAATCTAAAATTTCTGAAGAACGGATCAGTAAAATTATTCAAGAAGTATCGTTAACCAATGTGCATGAGTATGATAATAGAGGTGGATTAGGAGAAACTGCGGAGCGTCCAAAACACATTACTGGTGTATATAGATGGGTAGACAAAAAAATGAAAAATCAAATTTACAACTATGGAAAACGTGCCATGTTTGAATTTATGATACCAGAACCTGCCAAACTACATCGTTTAGCAATTGCCACAGCGCCAAATACATTAGTTGCACCTGTAGACCCAAGAAAAGCACCTGCTCCACATAAAATGAGTAATGCTACCACAGCAACGACATCACTTTTAGAGTATTGGGCAGGTATATATGGTGTGCAATTGACACCTAAAATACCTAATTCAAAACAAATCATTCATAATGCAACTGGAAGACCTAATACAGATAATGATTTTACAGAAATTAGTTCATTTCAAATTCCAGATAATTATATAGGTAAAAACGCAAGCTTTAGATGTAGATCATCTCGAAATAGAGGTGGTGGCTGGCAAGGTAGTCGTTATTCTCGAATGACTTTCCCTAATTTAAAAGGAGGCACATTTGAAGGATCATGGCGTGCCAATGTTAATTTTGATGAATCAGTATCTAGTCTAAATGTAAGTGGCGATACACAGTTCGATGTAAATGGTCACAATGTGGACAACTATAACGTAAAAGTAACAATAAATTGTGAGCCTTCTCAAGAATATATCAATGCATGGAAATTAGAAAATTTCAATGCAATTATTGAAGCATATCAAACAGCTTTAGATGCTCATAACGAAGAAGTAGCCAACATTGAAGCAGAGCAAGCAGCGAAAGCAGCAGATCAAAAAGATGTCTTAGGTAATTTTTATCGCATCACAGAAAGTACTATTATCAAGCACAATTGTATTGCTTATTTATTACAAAATTATCTTACCGAATTAGGACAAGATTTTACAGATGGCGACAAGATGCTCAATTTTAGAGTGAATCTCGGAGAAGATTTAGATAAATATACTGCCAAAGCAAAGTTTTTAGAACAAGCTTTTGAATGGACTATTATGGATTACACATTCTATCCATATTTTTGGGCAGATCGTAAACAATGGCAAGAAATGTATTTATCTGAAAATACAGATACGTTATTTAGAAGTTTTTTACAAGCAGGAATGGCACGTGTAATTGTAACGGTAAAACCAGGGTTCGAAGAAGCAGTACAATACTTCTTAGAAACTGGAAAAGTATGGCTTGGTGGCGAGACTCCAATCATTGGCGATCCACTATACATGAGTATTACACAAGAAATACAAGAACCTACAGGCGTACCACAAGGCAACTACTGGATTACGAGAATACCTACAACGCTTACCATATTACAAGCTAAGTCAGCAGGTTTATGGGTAACACAAGCATTACCAATATTTCCAGAAGCTGAACCTGAAAATTGTGAAAATCCAGAGCAGTTAGAAACGGAAACTTCTTTTACGTTAGATGATGTACAAATGAGCTCAGATGATAGATCAAGTACATTACCAAGTAATATAGTTACTCCTTAACTATATAGTATTTAAAGTAAGTGAGTATAAAACTCACTTACTTTAAATTTTTATCTAAATTTTTTGGTGTATTTTATCAAAGATTAATCACAATTTGGAAAACATGACACGAAGCAAATGTTCTATTTATATTACAATCCTTATTTCTATATTATTTACCTCTTGTCAAAATAGTGACTCTAAAGACAGGTTTCAATGGGAAGCAGCCATGTGCGCACCTAAATATTATCCTATTGGCGGAGCTAAAGTAAACTTTGGAAATGCGGGAAATAGTAGTCTTACCAACTTTGACAATGGTTGGGGGCGTTCTTATGGAGCTGTTTCGTCTGCTGAGAAATATAAAAAATTGCCCAAAGAAGTATTTGTAAGTTATGCAAGTGCCGTTGAAAACTTAGTGTATGAAGGAACAGTGCCATTACCGTATGAAAAAATAAAACAACTGTTTGGGAAATACTGCAAAAACAAAGAAACGGCAAGGGGGAAAATTATGGTAGGTATGGCACCAGGTGGTTGGATACGTGTTTGGGTTTATTTTTTTACAGAAGATGGTATTACTGGTAAAATAGAAATTCTCAAATATCAACTTGAAGGAAAAGAAGATCTTACGATGGGTGAAGGTTTTCGAGATAAAACATCTGACTATTGGGCAAAATACAGACTGTATTGGAAGCATTTTGGTATACCATTAGAGACATGGGCAGAAAATGAAAAAGAATATGACATCTATTTTAATTTTAATGAACCTAATCCTAATTATCACATTGGTTATCAATATACCTCAAGAGATGGCACTTTTGAGTTTGGAGGAGATATAAGGCGTGTTACATCACAACTACCTGCTGATTTGGTTATTTATTGGAGAAATAACGCTAATGATTCTATCGGGTATGACACACATGTTCTTTTACCTAAAAACTTTACTAAGAGAGTGAGGAAGAAAAAAACAAATAGTGTTGAATTACAATTAGAGATTGAAAAAAATAACGAATACGGAGTCTTATATCTTATTACAAATGGTGATAAAGAGAAAGTTTTGAGATTTAAAAGTAAAATGAAGTCAAGAAATCTTGCTGTAGGTGATAGTGACTTTTCAGAAGAAGTAGAGTACTTCATGGAATAAATAATTAAAAAAGTAATGAGTAAAAAACATTATATACTAACTATGGATGTATATAAAACAAATAAAAATAAACTGATAACACTATTTTTTAGCTTTTTATTACTACTTATTTCATGTAATCAAAGCAACACTAAAGACAGGTTTCAATGGGAAGCAGCTATGTCTGCACCTAAATATTATCCTGTTGGTGGTGCTAAAGTAAATTTTGGAAATGCAGGAAACAGTAGCCTTACCAACTTTGACAATGGGTGGGGACATCCATATGGTACTGTCTCGTCTGCTGAGAGATATAAAAAATTGCCCAAAGAAGTATTTGTAAGTTATGCAAGTGCCATTGAAAACTTAGTGTATGAAGGAACAGTACCCTTACCGTATGATAAAATAAAACAGCTATTTGAAAAGCACATTAAAAACAAAAAAAAAGAAAGTGGAATCATCATGGTAGGTATGGCACCAGGAGGTTGGGTACATGTCTGGGTATATTTTCATGTAGAAGATTTAGAAATTGGAATAAATAATAAAATAGAAATTACCAAATTTCAACTCAAAGGAAAAGAAGACCTTACGATGAATGAAGGTTTTCGAAATAAAGAATCAGACTATTGGGCAAAGTACAAACAGTATTGGGATCATTTTGGCATCCCACTAGAAGCATGGGTAAAAAATAAAAAAGAGTATGATATCTATTTTAATTTCGGCAAACCCAATACGGAATATAACATTACAGATGTGTTATTTTCATCTTTAGACGGAACAATTTATTACAACATTACTAATGATATGATGATGAAAAAGAGAAAGTTACCATCGGATTTAGTTGTAGCATGGGGTAATAAAAACGATAGTCTGTATTATCAATCCCATTTACTTATGCCTAAAAATTTTTCGAAAATAATTAAAAATAAAAAAAGTAATACTATTGAAATACAATTAGAAATTGAAGAGGATGACCAGTATGGTATTTTATACCTAATAATAGATCATCAAAAAGAAAAAATAGTACGATTTAAAAATTTGTATACACCAAACAATAAAGGATTGGGAGAAAGTGATTTCTCAGAAGAAGTAGAATATTTTTTAGAATAAATAATTAAAAAAGTAATGAGTAAAAAGCATAATATAGGCATAGGCAATATAGCTTCCATTGGTGTTGCGGACATAGATGTATACAATGCCGATAAACGGAAATTGGAAGTTATAAAGCTCAAAAATGCTACAAAAGTAAAAATACGTGTGGGTGTCTTTTTTGATGGAACAGGGAATAACGGATTTAACTCGGATGCTATCTATTACACGAAAGATTTGCCCTTAACAGCAGACAATATAAAAACTGAAGAACTTAAAGGTTTTGATGTAAAACCAGACACAAGTTATTGGAATGCATATTCTAATGTGAAGTTGTTGCATGATATATACGAGGAGAAAAGTGATAATTTCACTGATAGTGAAGAAGACCCACATCATTATCTTCAGTTTCGTATTTATGTACAAGGCATTGGTACTTTGCAAGATAAAAAAGACGATAAATTCGGTTCTGGGTTAGGCGAAGGTTCTAGAGGTGTTATTGCTAGAGTAGAAAAAGCATGTATAGATATTGCAGATCAAATTGAAGAAGATTTTATTAAATTAAAAGATAAACATAAACAATCTTTATCTTTAGAATCATTACGGTTTGATGTGTTTGGTTTTAGTCGTGGTGCAGCGGCAGCAAGGCATTTTTGTAATGAAGTACTAAAGAGTAAAATTACCTATGAATATGAAAAAGTTCCCTTAAAAAAATATATTCCTAAAGAGCTGGACAAAGTGAAAAATGAAGAGTATTTTACAGAAGTAAAAATCGATAAGACTCGTACAAAATCTAACAAGCAAAAATTGGTCATACCAAAAAGTTATTTTTTAGGTGGGAAATTGGGGGAGTTTTTGAAAGAAAAAAATATTAATTATCCTAAAAAAAATGTTAGCATAGAATTTTTAGGACTTTTTGAGACGGTAATTTCTCAAATTTTAGAAAAAGAAGGAGTTATTGATGTTTCTAGAATAATAGATATTTTAACTCCAGATTATATTCCTATTCCTATTCCTCTTATTCCGATATTGGTTCCAAATCCAGTAAACTTTGTTGGAGCTATAAAAAAAGTAAACCCGAATGTTTCACATAAAAATATAAACAATGTATTTCATATTACAGCGGGTACTGAATGGCGTGAAAATTTCCCGTTGACTCCAATTGAAAACTCAGAAAATCAAAAAACATTGAAAGTTCTTGGTGCGCACTCTGATATTGGAGGTGGATATTGGCATGCTGAAGAAGAAAAAAAAATATTACATTATTTAGATGTTCCTTATGATGGCTATGATGAAGAAATTGATACGATAAACGAATTCAAGTATAAGCTTCGTAAATGGTATATTGACCAATTATTCTGTAACGATACAAACGATGAAATTAAATGGGAAACAAAACACCATGTAAGAATAACTCATCCTACACCTAGTCCTTTCCCTAATCTTGAATATAAATTAGTAGACGAAACTATCATGGAAAATTATCAAAATAGGTGGATTGACGGGAAGTTCTATGAACTTAAAGGATACCATTTTCAACTCGTATCTACAAGAAAGTTAGATAATAGACTTTCATTAGTATATATGAATGTAATGAAGCATGTCGCTATAAAAGTTGGAGGAGTTCCTTTAAAAGCACCTATACCTGAGAATTCTAGAAAAGAATACGGATTTCATAAAGGGTATGAGTTAACTGAATATCAAGAACAAATGATAAAAGTTGCTGATGAAATGTGGAAAACTAAAGATGTAAAATCACTTAACCCTAAAATCATTCACAAAGAAAATGGAAGAGCGTTTTATAAAATAACACAAGAGAAACGTGCTTATATCATGAAAAATTTTGTGCATTTATCTGCGTGTTTCAATGCTACACTTGAAGATTTAGAATTTTTTGACCATTCTGACTTCGCGTATGCAAATATTCCTCATATGACATTTGAGAAGGAATACAAAGATCCTCCTTATGAAAGACAACATTACACGCCAGTGTTAGGTAAATATGATAAAAATTGATAATCTCAATCTAAAAATATTCCTCCATAAAATTACTGGAGATGGTATTGAAGAAATATTTATATGAAGGTTTTTTATTGATGGCAGATACTCAATAGATGATTTTAGTACTAATGAAGTTTACTCAATCACGATTAGTTTAGGTTTATGAAATATTACGTTATAGTTTATCTTCTTTTGACTTCTTGTCAGAACAATGAAAATCACACTTTGATTAAAGAAAATTTATACAGAACTAACGATGGTGTAATTGTTATGAAGTTATCAAACAAAAGTATTCGTCATCCATCAAAAAATGCAGTTTGGAAAGATACTATATACAAGTCTCATTTTAGATTTGAACATATTGATTCTTTAATATCTTTAGATGATGTTTTGGATATTAAGACATACAGGGTAGTTACAAACGACACTTATTTTGAAGACAAAAACTATATTTACATAAACGCCTATTACAAGCCTGGGGAGAATCAATATAAAATTTTAAAGAAAGATACTGCCACTATTTTTCTTGATAAAGATTCTCTAAAGACTTCAAAAAAAATGTACTATCAAGGAAATGTTGTTACCGAATTAAAATAACTTTTTCTTTAAATTTATAATTCTTGAAAATTGCAAATAACATCTTAGTTTTTATCTTTTTTGCTTGCATGATTTCATGTAAGCAAAATCATAATTATACTTCAAATGTAGAAATAAGTTCCGATGCGGATTCATTGCGATATCGACTACGGATTCTTGACACATATTCAGATTCTATTTATAAAATAGATGAAAAAGGTAAAAGTGAGATCCTTATTGAAAAAAAACTATACGTCTTGGATTCTTGTTTTGGGTCGCCTAAAGATTTTATGAAATTGGTCAATCATGTAAAAAAGAGAGATGATATATTAAATAAGCCTAATGATGTTAGCTTAAAGACATTCATAAAAATAAAAAATATCAAAAACTTATATGAGCAAATTTGGGTTAGAAGCGAGCCCCTTTTTCCATCTCACGACCAATTGAGTGGAGAAAACAAGCTAATTTATGGTTTACCTGACACTAGAGTAGATTTAAGTGAATACTCAGTAAACTATAACAATCGAACTGCTGATGGCATAAAAATTAGCTTTCATGATACAACTTCCGATCAAGGCTATAAAATTTATATGCTGAATTTCGTAAGACACGAAGATTCATGGATATTAGTTTCCAGAGAACGACTAAATACTCTTAAAAATGATTCAAATAGAGAGCCTTTAGGCTATTGTTACGACACGATCAATGCGAACTGCAACACACGTTTCAAAAAAGGAGAAGTTATTTATATACACAATGAAATGATGTATGATTTAACCAATGAAAAGTGTTATTAGTTTTTCTAGGATAAAATTAAGTATACGTCACACACAAAGCCACCACCACAAAAAGTACTATAAATACAAGTGCCGTTAAAAATCCTGTAATAAAACCTTTTAAGAATTGTAATTTTGTTTCCCAGCATAGGCGAGAATCTCTTTTTTCTTCCCATATAAGCAGAAATTTATTTTATATTTATTCGTTTCTCTTTATTTATGATAACAAAGCGGCTAGGTCAACTAACCATATATCAACCTAATACCGCCTTGCCTGTCTAAAAATGCGTTTAGACATTTTATTCCCGTGAAAACGGGAAAAGGGTTGTTACCCCAACCCAATCATAACATCTAGTTCCCGTGAAAACGGGAATCTTTAAAGTACTACCTTAACCCTAAAACTTTAAAAAAAGCTATATTTTCGGTATGTTACTTTTATATATTTTCCAACCCAATGCCAAAGCTCCAATAACTTAAGATCTATTTATTTTTTCTCAATTCTTCTTCAATTTCATCATCTACGGTATTATTTTTTGATTTCTTTCTAAATTTTAAAGGTTTCCCCGAAAAGTATAAAACTATAACGGCTATCATCAACATACAACCAAGTATAATTGAGCCAGTAAGCAAATACGTATTTGTATCTTTCATATCTATTTTTATGTGTATTAATGGCTATTAACAACACTAAAATAGTACTTGGTTTGGGTTTTAAACACTGTTATAAAATCAACTTCACGGCATCTTTTTCTTGTAATATATCCGTCCAAAAATCGCTGTAAAAATTAGCGGTTTATAGTAGTTCTTTGTGGCTTCCATGAACAACGGTTTCTCCGTTTTCAATTATGTAAATATGATCTGCGATTTGCTTTAATGAATGCAATCGGTGTGATATAAATATGGTGCTGATTTTAGATTTTAATCGTTTTAATAACTGCAATACAAAGCGTTCGATGTTTCTATCCATTGCTGAAGTAAACTCGTCCAGAATCAATAACTGTGGCTTTTTGTACAGCACTCTAATTAGTGCTAATATCTGTTTTTGTCCGCCCGATAAGTTCACGCCACTTTCGCCTAATATAGTTGCGTAACCTTGTGGCAAGCTTTGTATAAAATCCTCAAAACCGTATTCTTGTATAAACGCTTCAATATCTTCAAAGGCATGTATTTTATTAGAAATTGTATATTCTTCTAATATGATATTATCAAGTACGTGACTATTGAAAATCTTTATATTTTTTGGTACGATTCCAAGTATACTACGCCAATCTTTTGTGTTAACCTTATTAAGTGAAATATGATTGTTAATGGTTACGCTTCCATTTTGATAAGCTTCCTTTTTTTGTAAAATTTGAACAAGTATATTTTTTTCATATTCGCTTTCGCAAACAATAGCAATGCATTGATTTTTGACAAACTGAATGTTAATGCCTTTTAGCAATTGTTCTTGTCCAACTAATTGGAGCGATAAATTTTCAATATGTAGCGATTCAAATTGTAGCATACTGCTATTGTTGATGTTTTAATGTATGTTCAATTTGTGAATCAGCTTCATTAAACCGTATGTTTTTATACTTAGTATAGCACAGTTTAGCAATGATGAAAATCACTATCATACTGACTATAACTAGGATAATTTGTACTGCAAACATGCCCGAACTGAGTACTTGAATTTTTGTTTCCATTGTGTTTTGTAGGTTAAAAAAAGCCATGCGTATAGCTGACTATGCTAATCAAAGCATGGCTTTTAAGGGTAATTATGAAAAAAAATGAAACTGTTTAGTGTTTCTTTTTAACAGAGAAAAGAGTAATCACTAAAGCTTTAAATAGCTATATTTTTTCTTTTTACTCTGTAATTGTATTATAGGAATCTATTTTTTTAATTTATTTAATATTAATTTCTCAGTAAACATAAAAGACTCCGATGCATATTATCAATGCGGCAATTATTGCTGTACAGAATCCCATTATAAACCATTTGAACCGTTCAAAATTTTGTACATTCATAATAATTCCTATTTTTGTTTAGTTAGCAAGACGATCATAGCGATGCTTTCCCCATTAACCGCCTTGCCCTAAACAACAGTATCAATGAAATACTGCAATTAATAACACGTTTTAGAATGTAGCACCAAAGTATTCGGCTAAAGTGCTTCTTTGTAAATAACTTATAAGGGAAAAAGTTCATTCTTGGCGTGTTTATTAATTTGTTTTAACGGTACTCCAACCTCTTTGCGTACTCCAATACACTAGACGATATTTATAATGAATATTATCAACTGTTTTAATTAACACAATAGATTCTAAATCACTGAGCATAATGTGTAAATCACATGGACTTATTTTGGATAACTCCTTAATTGTTGTCAAATTAATAGCTTTGAACTCTTTTTCTGTAATACTATCTTTAATTTCTTGGAACTGTCTCAAATTAAAGTCTTTCCCCATATTACTTACTTTAAAGTTGTACCTGTTTCCACGACTATCTGAATTTATAGTATGAAAACTTAAAGTCATATCTTCTATAATATTAGATATTTCCATTTTTTCATCAAACTTTATATATAAAGGCTTTTTATTTTGTGAAAAGCAAATTATAGAAAATAATGAGATTATAATTATGATAGTATTTTTCATGCTAGTTTTAATTATTACGAAAAGCTGGTTTTTATTTCAGCGTAAATTTTCCAAACTCCTTTTATCTTTCGGTATATGTGAATACCACTTGAAAAGCTATCATGATTACCATAAGAATAAGCTGAAATTGCATATTCTTGGTTGCTTAGAATTACTGGTTTTGACATAAACAATCTTTCTTTTTGTTTGAAATTGATTAGTTTCATGCCGTCATTTCCAATAGCTTTTTTTTCTTCTTCATAATTACTTCTTACAACTCTTTTGAGAATTATATCCTTTTCAGTAAAAGTAAAGTTGTTATTGATTTCTTTTTTCAAATAAATAACTTCTTGTTCGTTGAAAATCATTTTTATATTACTTTCAGATAAAAATGGTACTAACGTATTATACTCCGAAAAGTTTTTTTCTTTTGTATACATATTTTCTTCAAGAAAATTTATAAGAAAGTCATTCAATGTAAAATCTACATAAAGTGTATCAGTTTTGCTTATAGAAGCAAGCCTGTTTTTTAGTTCTATTTCAACTAAATCACTATGCTCTTTTTGGTTATTCATTGTAGAAAATAACAGTAATGACATTATTAATAGCTTTTTCATAAACTACAATTTTGCGTATTCCTTTAACATTACTTTTTTCAATACATCGTAGCCAACAATATCATTTTTCTCAATTATATAAATGCTTTTAGCTTCTTTGAGTATCTTGAATATCTTTTCTAAATCTTCATCCACAAAATCAGTTGGATAATTTAAAATGTTTTTTATGGAAGATGTTTTTTTTAGAAAAGGCTTGTTGTTTTCATTGATGTTAGAATATATTAGAGTTAAGTTATTCCTATTATTACTTGCTTTTATAGTAACATTTATCATTAATTCGCCTTTATCATTAATAAAAAATGCTTTATAATTTTTTTTATGATTTTTCAAGTTAATATACTGATATGTCATAGTATCATTTTCAATTTGAATATTTTCCTTAAATTCATCTAGTGAGATATGAATATCATACTCAACTCTATTTTGAGAAAAACAAAATATAAAGGATAGTAATAATAGAATGGTTAATAGTTTTTTCATGGACAATCGTTTTTAGCAGTTTCTATTTTTAGTTTTATACCTGTAATATAAAAAAATTTAGCTACGTTAGTATTACCTGTGTAATTATCTATATAATTATTATACTCTATTGTTCCTTCTAAACCAATCCACGAAATAGCTTTAGCCACTTCTTCTTTCCAATTCATAGCACCAAAAATTCCAATCGCCTCATTTTTAAATGCTTCATTCTCATTCTCCCAATCATGATTATTTAAAAGAAAATCTTTGATTTTAGTAGTATAAGTATCTACGTCAAAATTCCAAGCACTAAAAATTTCATGTGTCCAGTTATCTGTAAGAGTTGAATTTTGATTGTATGCACAAATTATTGCTGCAAATCTATTTTGAATACTTAACTGATTTAGATCAATAGAGTTATAGTTAATTCCATTAAGGCAATCAATAGATAAAATAGGCAACCCATTTATATCAAAATTAATAAGTCCCCAATTTTCTAAAGCGTTAAACATATAAACATGTACAACTTCATGACAAAGTGTTAATTTTTTTTGTAAGCTTGACCCATTCTCTATTTCTTCAGACATAGTTACAATAAATTCATTATCATTATCTGAAGATCCTTTTGCAACTCCCCAATCACCTGTTGGTACAGATCCAATTTCAAATGTCATAACTTTACCGCTGTTATCAAAAAATTTAGAAATCAATTCTGAGTAGAAATTATCAGTTTCCATTAAAGAGTTGTGGATGCAATCTGTACCCGAATCCTTAAAAGATTCATCTTTAAATAATATATCCTCAAAATTTACTTCTCCATTATCAATAAGTTTTTTAATTGCGAACTTTGCTATATCAACAGCAGAATCGGAACAATTATTGAGTTTTAAAAAATTGTTCACTAAATTTGTGGTAAACCTATTATTTTGAAGCCAAGTAATCATTCCTTGAGTTAACTTAGGTTCTTGATTCAATTGCCCGTCTTTATTCATACACCCTATTACTTCCTCTAAAGAAGTTTTTATCATAGGCATCACAGGAATCTCATCATCTATAGTATCATCATTCGTATCAACTCCGCCACCTGCTGGGTTTGTAAATGGACCTGCTCCGTCTCCTGCTGAACTTCCGCTACTCGGTTGTACACAATCTATAACTACCCAACCGCCTGTACATTCCCAATACGATCTTTGAGTACCATCTTCACATTGTTGACCAGGCGGATGATTTCCTACTTCTCCACAATTTACAGCTACACACTCTATGTCTTCCCAATCTATAATTTCGGCTTGTGTACTTGGGCAAGGCGATGAAGATTCGTTTAGTAGCAATGTATCATCAACTATAAACTGAGCCGTGCTACTATTTATACTGTATTGTATTTCATCATCAACATATGTATACGGGTAACTAACCAACATTTGCGAATAGTCGCCATTGCTAAATACCGTTAGTACATAGTTTTCTAGCATGTTTTCCTCAGCTTCATCACGGTTTACAATAAATGTGTAACTATTAAAGCTATTAGACGAAATTACTTGTACGTTGGTAGTATCAATACTAAAGCCGTACATAGTAGCGTTTACGTTTTCATGGCTGAGTTCGTTGCTCAAAAAGTTTTGAGAAATAAACCTGTCCAACTCTTTATTTTCTTGAAAAAGTGTGTGCATTTTTACTTTTTTTGCTTCAAAATCCAACGCTCTGCGTGTTTCTTGTTCGGGTTCGTTTTGTATAGTTTCATCATTTTGGCAACTATACACACCAATAAGTAGTAGTACTACTAATAGGTACTGTTTGTAATCGTTTAAAAATTGATTCATTAGTAATGGTTTTTTAAATTATTTATTCTTTTAAATAATTAACTCTTTACAAATAAAGAAATAAAATACGTACGCTAAAAGAGGGAATCCGTAAAGTAGTCATTTCATTGAGTTAACTGTACTATTTTGAAAATTAAATAACTTTCACTAACCATAATCTAATAATTTACATAAAGAGGTTTTCATAGTATAAAAATTAATTTGCCTACTCTTAAAGGGTTTTCGGCTACGCCCATTCTAAAAAAATTATATGCAACACAATTTTAGAGAAATAGGGAAATTTCTATACATACTTAACCAAATACAGGTACTGTTATGAAAAAGATTAAAAACTTACCAAAACAACTCGTTAGACTCTAAAAGGCTTCCGCTCTTTAAAAGGGTATTAAAAGAGGATATTATTTTAGTT
This sequence comes from Kordia antarctica, assembly GCF_009901525.1. NCBI lineage: Bacteria > Pseudomonadati > Bacteroidota > Flavobacteriia > Flavobacteriales > Flavobacteriaceae > Kordia > Kordia antarctica. Next base: position 2,513,132 of record NZ_CP019288.1, on the reverse strand, counting down.
TTTTACTATCTTACAACCTTAATTCATGTTAGTATTAGCATGAAAACTAAAGTGACCGATTTTTTTTGAATTTTAATTATAACAGTCATCAGTTACATCACTTTAGTTTAATTTTAACAACTAACGAGTCAAATATAATAATAAAGTTATATTTTACAAACTAAAGTTATCATTATTTTCAAAATATGTCAGAAATAGGAAAGCGTTTTAAGGAATTAATTATTGCCAATGACGATACAAACAAGTCGTTTGCATCAAAAATAGCGGTAAATGCTAATTATATTTCTATGATGATCAATGGTCGTAAACCTGTTAGTGACTCTATATTGTATGGTATTAAAAAAGTATTACCTACTTTCAATGAAGATTGGCTGATGAAAGGCGAGGGAACTATGTTTATCAATGAAAATGATGCCAAGCCAGAAACACTTGAAGATAAATTTAGTGCTATCTCAGATGATGAAGTTGCATTGTATTTTGAAGAGAATAAGGAGCGTTTACTACAAAATAATATAATAAAAGTTATAATTGAAAAAGAAGTTTCGGGATTATTCGTTATGAAGCTAAAAGAAGATATTAAAAAATTAATTAATGATTGAAAAAACTACTTTTTCTTCATGACTTTGAAGCTTTAAGCTATTCATCAACTTATATCTTATAGATTTTAAAATTTCAATTTGTTGTTCATCTTTTTTCACACCAATTTCATACTTTTCAATTGTTATTTCTCTAAGATTTGAAACTTCATTAAAAAGGAGTTCACCAAATTCATCTTCTGATAATTCACCTAATTTAAACTTATTAAGATGACGCTTGAAATTTTCAATCTTAGCTAATAAAAGTTTATTCTTTTTCATGATTTATTGTCAAGTTTATGACTTATAAATTCTAAGCTTTCATTCAATATCATTTCTTTATAATCATGAACTTGTCTTAGATATTGTAGATATTCTTTAACTCTAAAAAGTATATATGCTCCAATAATTATTACAAAAATACCAAAAAACACATAGGCTAACAAATTATAATTTATATCTGGTATAAAGACCCAACTTATAAAAAATAGTGCCGATAAACATGGAGAATACAAACTTAATCGTAAATGCTTCAATGTAATTGCATTATCTTCTTTTTTACCTAAAATAGCTATAATTATGAATACTCCTGAAGCTAATAAAAGTAAACTTCCATGCGTACCAACAGAGTATAGGAATCTGTGTATACTAGTATATCCAAAAAACTTATCTACTAAAGGTTCATCTGGGACTATAACATGAATAAAGGGCAATACACCACTTAAAATAATAAGTATATTGCCCAAAAATTCATAGTTAAATACTTTTTGAGAACTTTTATTCTCCTCTTGTTGTTGGAGTTTCAACTTTGTCCTTGTCAATTCCGAAGTGTTCTGTTTCATTATCTACGCTTGTTGGTTTGTATGCAAAAACTGAGATGATGCATACAAGAACTAAATAATTTTTTCATGATTGTTAAGTTTTATAATTAAAATTCAATAAGAAAATTACCATAAAACAAACAATCAAACTCTATTCTTATAGATTATTTGTCTATAATCTATAAAAAAACTAAAAGTTTTAATCCGTGAATAACAAAAGTAATAAAGTATAAACAATAGTTTTACGGTTTTTCCGTAAAATAAGTATAGTTTTACAACGACGAAGCCTATTACGTACAACTAAAAAACACTATAAACTTACGGGTTTCCGTAATTTGAAGAAGAGTTTATATAGTTGTAATAATTTCATTTGTAAGGATATTAGAGTGAGTCTTGTATTACTAAGAAGATACTATAAATAAACGCTTATTGATTTAGGTATAATATAAATATTTGTAATTATTTCATGTATCTGAATAGCTTCAATTGTACTAATTGAAGCTTTTTAGTTTTCTATCTTCTCAAATTATACTTTGCATTGCGTACAGCACTCACAAGTCAACTAAAAGTACGTACATAATGTTTAGAGACTCTTAAAAAGCCATAAATAGCAATTCCTGTACTAATGATTTTAGTAGCTGGACGGCTTCAAAATTTCTTTTATATTAATAATTGGTTTTATTTCAGATTGAATAGAATCCAAATTTCATCTCTTTTTTATCAATTTTGGTTTTCTTCTAATAAGTGATAATTTATTAAGGTAATATTTTTTCTCAATTATGTAGCGTCTCTAAACATTGTGATTTTGATTCATAAAATGAAATCTCTACATCTAATTTATGCTACAAAAATTAAGAAGAAAATGGGAATATTATTTATAAAATTTCGGTGCTGAATCAATGACTATTTAATGCCTTAAAAAAAAGAAAAATAAGCGCATCAAAAACCTTAAAGTAATACTTTAAATAAATAAAAAATCAGTGCTTTTTTTTTTAGCTAAAACTGAGGTCATAATCTGTGAAACTCAATATTATTTTTCTACGCAAATCAGTAGATAAATATTTTTTTCAATTCTTTTCTTTAACTCATTGCTAAGTGATAAGCTTAATTTTTTTAAAATTTTGATTAAAAAATTTGAAAAAAGACTGTTTTTTGAAATTAAATTATGAATAAATTAAATTCGTTTTTCAATTTAATTTTTTAATTTGTTTTTTTTAATAATTAACTATTTGATAATTAGCGAATTAATTAAAAAAAATAAAAGTGGTTTTACTTTATTTAAAAAAGATCAAAGTGGTTTTACTTTTTTTGATTGAATATGAAAAAAAACAGTTCTATTTCAAATAAATAGGGGTTTTACTTTCTGCTCAAAAGATCAAAGTGGATTGACTTTTATAATTTAAAAAATAAATTTGAAATTCCAAACAGTTAAATTGCTGAAAAATAGACATTTAATTATTTAAAAGTAAAAGTGGTTTTACTTTCTGCTCAAAAGATAAAAGGTAAGCCTTCGGTAAACTGCATATTGCAGAGAATCTTTGAGTGGATTATTTTAGTCAGATGAAAAACTCCAAGAAACAAGAGCGTATGTTTGCCTTGATAGAAATGATGTACTTAGAAGATATCGATCAGAAATATTTTTGTGAGCGTGAAGATATCAAGCTGGCTACTTTAAAATATTGGCTGAAACACTATCATCTTGAAAAGAAATTAGATCAAGCGGAAATTCATCCTAGAGAAGAACCATCTTGGAGTAAATTTATTCCTATTGAAGTTGATATGCCCATGACTACTTCTGATTCATCAATTAAAATTGAATATCCAAACGGTGTTCGTCTACATTTAGATACCTGTTTATTAAATCAAAAGACTCTTTGCTCATTAACTCAACTTATATCATGTTTGGACTAGGAATTTCACACCGTTATCATTTATATAGTCACCCCACCGATATGCGTAAGAGTTTTGATGGTCTAGCAGGTATTATCCAAAAAGAACTCAACGGCTCTGCTCTGGATGGAACTGCATATATATTTATCAACAAATCACGTGATAAAGTAAAAATATTACATTGGGAAGATGGTGGTTTTGTGTTGTATTATAAACGCTTGGAATCTGGTCGCTTTGAGTTGCCTGTATATGATGCTTCTGTGATGGGTATTACTCTTAGTTATTCGCAATTGGTGTTACTTATCGATGGTATTTCAATCTCTCATATTCGTAGAAAAAAGCGATATCAAATACCTGCATAAATTGTTGTAAAACATTGTTTTTTCTAAGGAGTATTTGTATTTTTAACATGTGAAAACATCCTTATCTACAGTGGTTATCGATCAAGATTATGTTCAGATTCCTAAATCAGAATATGAACAGTTACTCTCTAACTATCAAAATTTAGAATTACAGTTATCTGAGTTAAAACGCCTTATTTTTGGTAGTAAAAGCGAACGATTTGTTCCTAACACAGATGCACTTCAATTAGGACTATTTACAGAAGAAACTTCTGAGCAGACAGCGGTAGTACAACAGCAGATTAGTTACAATCGGTCAAAAACAAAAAAGCATCCTATTCGTTTACCATTAGCTTCGCATTTACCAAGAGTTGAAGAAATAGTAGAACCTGTGCATATTGCTCAAGGTAGTATTAAAATAGGTGAAGAAATTACAGAAGTATTGGAGTATACGCCTTCTAGGGTCTATGTTCGTAAAATTATTCGTCCAAAATATGCATTACCAAATGATGCAGGAATCGTTATTGCTTCACTTCCTAGCATGATCTTGCCAAAATCCAATGTTGGAGCTGGATTATTAGCCCATATTTGTGTCAGCAAGTTCGTGGATCATCTTCCTTTTTATCGTCAGATACAAATTTTAAAAAGAGAAGACGTTGTTGTAGCAATGTCATCAATGACAGGTTGGTTTTCTAAAGGAGTAACACAATTGGAGGTATTATATGAAGTCCTACAAAAAGTAGTATTACAAAGTCAGTACCTCCAAGGGGACGAGTCGCCGATCAAAGTTCAAGACAATCATAAAAACGGAAGCTTGCATACAGGATATCATTGGGTATTCCATGCACCAGTGGAACGATTAGTATTATTTAAGTACGATCCTAGCAGGTCAGCAAAAGTTCCAAAAGATTTTTTACAACAGTTTAGCGGAACATTGCAAACTGATGGATATAGAGCATACCAAAATCTAAGTACCAAACATCCGATAAAGCTCTTGGCTTGCATGGCACATGCCAGGCGCTATTTTGAAAAAGCACTTGATAATGATAACGCAAGAGCCAGCCATGCTATGGGGCAAATCCAAAAACTATATGCCATAGAGCGAAAAATAAAAGAGCGTACTACAAATACACAGACCATAAAACGCTATAGAGAGTTATGTGCGAAGCCTATTTTAGAAAAGCTTCATACTTGGATGCAACAAGAGTACAGTAAAGTATTGCCTAAAAGCGCTATTGGAAAGGCTTTTGCGTATAGTTTAAACTTGTGGGATAAGCTAAGCGCTTACACACAAGATGGAAAGTATCTGATTGATAACAACCTAATAGAAAATGCAATTAGACCACTGGCACTCGGGCGCAAAAATTATCTCTTCGCGGGATCTCACAAGGCTGCACAACATGCAGCTATCATGTATTCTTTCTTTGCTACTTGTAAAATCAATGATGTAAATCCGTATCTGTGGCTACATGATGTCTTTAAAAGATTACCTGAGCATAAAGCCAATAAATTAGAAGAATTACTACCACAAAATTGGAAAAATCCAGCAGTAGTTTAAATTGTTAAAGAAATACCATTTTCTTAGCAGAATCTCTCCAATACTAAGAATAGCTTAAAATCAGACACCTATCTAAGAACTAGAAATACTAAGCTTGCTAACTATCAGTGTAATACGGTTTTTCATAACTCCTTTTATGTAAAATACAGTCTTACAAAATCATCCTGAAATATGCAATACGGGTTTTACCGAGTGCTTACGATAAAAGTGGTTTTAGTTTTGTTATTTAAAAAATAAATTTGAAATTTTTTATAATTAAGTAGCTGTAAAACAGACGTCTAACTATTTAAAAGTAAAAGTGGTTTTAGTTTTTTTCAAAACGAAAAGGCAACGTAAAATTTCAAATAGTCTTGAATTTTCTTAGCAGCTATATAACAAGAAATAGTTGAGGAATTGACAAGTCATATCAAAGCAAAATAAGCGTAAAAAAAGCAACGTGTAAAAGTCAGTTTTAGACATCGAAATAGCAACTATTTTTGTGCTATTTGCGTGTCAATTTTAAATACGCTTTCATCGATTTTGCTAGCTGAATTTCAAAAGTGAATATTGCTAAATAAGAAGAAAAATAGCAACGGTATATGTAAGCTGAATTATAAAAAAAATGATTCAAAAAATAATCAAGAAGTAGATTTCAAAACATGTTCATAGAACTGATCTAAAAGTTTTGGATTCCCAAGTTTCTGAATCTTTTTTTCGCAATCATAAAATAATGGCAAACGTGGTTTCTGTTTTTCAGTTTGTTTTTGTTCATTGTTTAAAAAACGTCTAATCTGTGCATGAGTAATTAATTTCAAGCGAGTTTTTTGTTTGCTTCGCATCTGATTTTCATACCAAACTTTTGTACCTGTAAAGCCAAAGGTATTAGTTGGATCAAAATACCTGTTTGGTAATTGAACAAATCGATTCTGGGGATCTTTAGCAATGTATTTACAAACCAACCCGATGCGCTTCACATAAACCTTGTGAACTTTGTCCAAATTTCGTTCCTCCACAGGTTCATACCATAACCGTAACAACTCTTTTGCTCGTTTTTCTTGATATTTAGTTAAAAACACATTTTCATAAAGAGTATTTTTTGCAAGTTTCCACAAATCATCCACATAAAAATTAAAGGAGGAAAAGCTAGAAGCCTCAAACCTTGAAACTATGTCTTTGGCTTGTTCTGTGGCTTCTGAGCTTTTACCTTCCCTCTCTGTATCATTATCAGGCTGATGGTGTGTATGTTTTTGATAAAAATTTCGCGCGCCTAGTGTGTCTTGCGCAAGTTGCTCTTTATTTTGTTTTGCGCCTTCCTTCTCTGTGTATCTTGAAAAATTGTTACCAGTTTTGTTACCAGAAAAATCAATAGCTGTGAGCGAGAGCGAACTCCTTTGATTATTGGCATCCAATTTTTTATGAACTCCTATTAGTATATTATTTATGTAACTATTGTTACTAGAGTCTGTATGAGGACAGTTTGTCCTTTTTTCATTTTTAAAAAACTGATTATCAGTACTTTTCGTTTTTTCTGTTTTCGCTAGAATTTGTGAGTTATTCACAGGTTCTTGACCGTTTATCAACAGTATTTTCGGATTCAAATACAATTCATAACTCGCATTAGAACCATGCCAAATCTTCTCAGTAATAATATTGGCTTGCAAAAGCTTTTTAAGATGTCTTTGTATAGTTCTAGTGCTTACGTGAGAAATCTTTGCCAATTGCACATTATTTGTCTTTAATGATGGAATATTAGAAGTATCAAAACAAGCTTGCTTGCTAGCTCTTAATAACGAAGCACCATAAATCCGAATTATCTCTCTAGCCGTTGCAATCACAGGTTGACGCAAACGAGCAGAAAGACTATCAGAAGTAGCATTATGTTTTGCTACAAAAGTGTCAAGTGCTTTAAAAACAGTTGAAAAGTGGATGACCATCTATTATGTATTGATTATACTATTTATTAAATGTTTTCGCTAACAAATCGTCCATAGCACTCGCTACGGAAATTCGTTTTCGCTTCCTTTTTCTAGGTTTCTTATCACAAACAACAGTAACGCCAAGCATGGCATGTAGTCTCAGTTTTTCATCTGAACTCAATGCCTGAATTACGTTATATACTGTTTCTGCTTTCAATTAAATATGTGCGTTGTTTATTTGATTTATGTATAGATGACTCCAATAATTTTGGACAAAAGAATTCCTAGTCGCATACATTGGCGACTTCGTATTTTTTATAAATAACGATGCTAACTACATCTGTGATTCAATAACTAGATGCGTTTAGTTGAATATTGGTAACTTCTTTTTTTATCTATACAGTACTAACTATTTTTTACAATCAAAATGATTGTTCGGGTTTTACAATTTTATTTCTTTTTTGCTTCTCTTATTTTTAAAGGATTTATAAAATGGGTTCTGATCTATGGGTAATTAATCTCTAAATTAGATACTCATAATGATATTAGCCTACCCTTTTGGCTTGTAGTAAATCTAATTAATTTTTCTTTTAAAAACTAGCGTCGCATTTGAAAAACAGAAACTTTTCATCGCTATAACTCATTCTTTAGGTGTGGTTTATGATTAATTTTATATAATATTTGGTGAAGTTTTCGATGAAGTTTGCTAAAACTTTGGTCATAGTTGGGACAAAGTTTTGGGTACTTTTGGTGTACTTTTTACCCTTTTTTAAATTCGATTTCTCTAAAACTTATAAGTGTCTTAAAATCATGCTTTTATGATTAAAAAAGTTAAATTAAAAAATCAGGAGGAACTTTTTTTGATCTAGAAAAGAAGATTTATGAAATTTCAGTCTTCAAAGAGATGAGAATCTTTGAAAAAAATCTATTTTTTTGAAATTTTTAATGAAATTGAAGTAAAATAGAAAGAATAGAAATCCTTTTCCTATGTTTTTGGTCGTAAATTAAGATGGAATAAAAGTGCAAAATGCGAGTTTTGGAAAATTAGGTTGCAAAACTGAACGTTTTTTTAAAATACGTCTGATGCAATAAAAAAAGGCATCGCTAAGCAATAAGTTCATACAGGAACAACTTATTGCTTAGCGATGAGTGCTTTTTTTGAATTTAAAAATCAATGGTATATTTATTTGAATAATCTTTTGCTAGTGAAGCGCCAATACCTCTCAAATACTTACGAAGTTGCGATTTAGTCTTATGTCTTGTAAAACTCATCAGTTCAGTAAGTACTTGTTCATCTGCTTTTCCCTCAGAAGCTAAAGAATTATACAAATTGGATGCGGCAGTATGCTTAAAAGAATATAAAGTTTGATCGGTGTCAAGTTGTAATTCCTTTTTCATTATTGCAAAACGATCATAAAAATGATTGGTTTTAGTCTTTTCAGAAACATTCCACTCTCCACAAGTTTCGCTATCAGAAAAAATAAAATCAGTTGATTTGTATTTATGGAGTTCCATTTGCTCAATTACCTTTGCTAAACTCTCAATAATAGGAACGACTTCCTGTGCTTCGGTTTTGGTTTGAACATACAATCTTCTATTTTCTAAATCAATGTCGCCAACTTTAAGTCGACATACTTCTACATTTCTCAAAAATGCATACGCAATAAACTGTGTAAACTTTCTAAGATATGGATCATTGTCATCCATATACTCACGCATTACTCTAATCTGCGAGTCTGTATATGATTTATGTTTCTTAGGATTTTCTTTTAGCTTCTTAATAGCTGTAATAATATTGTAGGCTACAATATCATCACTTACCAATTGACTAAAAAGTGAAGACAGAGAAGTTCTGTACCCATTACGTGTTTTTGCATTCACGGGTTCATCGGTTAAATTACGATGCTTGTCATACTTCTTAATAGTATTTAAAAAAATCGAAACTTCTCGGCGTTTTAGTTCCTTTATAGTAATGATATCTAATTTTTGATCTTTCAACCAAGTTAAAAAGCGTTTTAAATTTCCTTTAATATTTATTTTACCGCGTCTTGACAAATAGGGGAGTTTCTGTTCAAGGGCAAAAATCAAGGCTTCTCTAACGTTATATTCATTTGTCTTTGGCAGTAAACTTTTGTCTTTTATCGCTTCCTTTTCAATTTTTTCTATCTTAGCTTCAGTGACCTTATAATTCTCATAAGGACTATATCCTTGTGATAACAGCTTCTTCAATGCAAGTTTATATGCCATTAAAATTTCAAGGCGCTCTGCTTTTGTATCAAACCGATTTGCTCCTTTATATATAGGTGGCTGTCTTTTTAATTTATCAGTTTTAGGCTCTCGGTAGGAGTAATACACGTACCAACGTTTGCTTAAATCGCCGTTTGCATCATAAACCTTTGGCTGTGAATAATCTTTCTTTGCTTTCAAATTGTATTCGATAACGTATTCGTTTTGTAAAATTTCATTAAATGTAGACATAAAAAATTGGTTTTCAAAATAGAGAAAACACGCATGAATACTGGTTTTGATGTCATTTATCAGTCGTTTTGACTTTTCATACAAGGGGACAGCTCTCGCCAGTCGCTTTGGGAGATAAGTTTGGAGTTTCAAAACCAAATTAAGGTAACACTATATATATAGGAATGCAAAACCCTTTAGAAAAAGCAACGATCTCCCAAGAGTTCCAACAACGGCTCCATCGTTAACCCGAGTTTAGAACAGGCAAGCAGCGAAGTAACAAATCAACAGACAACCAAATTAACAAATCAACAAACAACGAATCAACAAAAAACAAAAAACTTTTCAGATGTAAAGTGCGACACAATAGCTTGTTACAAACATCACCAAAACAAAGTAAAAAAAAAGGCATAAAAAGGTTAGGAAGTTTGGAAATGGTTTTTATATTTGCACCCGCTAAAACGGATAGTTTTAGTTGAAGTTCTGATAAGATAATGAGTAAAGATTTTATAAAAAATAGTTTAAAATATTTTTTTGGAATATATAAAAAGGTTGTATGTTTGCATCCGCTAAAAACGGCAACGGATTTAGTACTGTTCTAATAATAAAAGACTGATTAAAAAGAGGCAAGAAGTTTGAAAATACAGCTTCGAAAAAAAATCTTAAAAAAGTTTTGTTAGAAACAAAAAAGGGTTTTATATTTGCACCCGCTTTGAGAGGGAAACTTTTCGGAGTATATAAATAGAGAATTAAGAGTTCATTGACATATTGATTAGCAGCAATTATTTTGGAGACAAAATAATAAATAAACATAAGTAAGAACATCTTTTGAGAATGACAATTTTTCTAAGTTGAAGATATATTAAAAAACAACGATGAAGAGTTTGATCCTGGCTCAGGATGAACGCTAGCGGCAGGCTTAACACATGCAAGTCGAGGGGTAACAGAGGTAGCTTGCTACTTGCTGACGACCGGCGCACGGGTGCGTAACGCGTATGAAACCTACCTAATACAGGGAGATAGCCCAGAGAAATTTGGATTAATACCCCATAGTACTGTGAATCTGCATAGATTTATAGTTAAAGATTTATCGGTATTAGATGGTCATGCGTTCTATTAGTTAGTTGGTAAGGTAACGGCTTACCAAGACCGCGATAGATAGGGGCCCTGAGAGGGGGATCCCCCACACTGGTACTGAGACACGGACCAGACTCCTACGGGAGGCAGCAGTGAGGAATATTGGACAATGGAGGCGACTCTGATCCAGCCATGCCGCGTGTAGGAAGACTGCCCTATGGGTTGTAAACTACTTTTATAGAGGAAGAAACGCAGATACGTGTATTTGTTTGACGGTACTCTACGAATAAGGATCGGCTAACTCCGTGCCAGCAGCCGCGGTAATACGGAGGATCCAAGCGTTATCCGGAATCATTGGGTTTAAAGGGTCCGCAGGCGGTTGTTTAAGTCAGAGGTGAAAGTTTGCAGCTCAACTGTAAAATTGCCTTTGATACTGAATAACTTGAGTTATAATGAAGTGGTTAGAATATGTAGTGTAGCGGTGAAATGCATAGATATTACATAGAATACCGATTGCGAAGGCAGATCACTAATTATATACTGACGCTGAGGGACGAAAGCGTGGGGAGCGAACAGGATTAGATACCCTGGTAGTCCACGCCGTAAACGATGGTCACTAGCTGTTTGGACTTCGGTCTGAGTGGCTAAGCGAAAGTGATAAGTGACCCACCTGGGGAGTACGATCGCAAGATTGAAACTCAAAGGAATTGACGGGGGCCCGCACAAGCGGTGGAGCATGTGGTTTAATTCGATGATACGCGAGGAACCTTACCAGGGCTTAAATGTAGAGTGACAGGGGTAGAGATACCTTTTTCTTCGGACACTTTACAAGGTGCTGCATGGTTGTCGTCAGCTCGTGCCGTGAGGTGTCAGGTTAAGTCCTATAACGAGCGCAACCCCTGTTGTTAGTTACCAGCACGTAGTGGTGGGGACTCTAACAAGACTGCCGGTGCAAACCGTGAGGAAGGTGGGGATGACGTCAAATCATCACGGCCCTTACGTCCTGGGCTACACACGTGCTACAATGGTAGGTACAGAGAGCAGCCACCTCGCAAGAGGGAGCGAATCTACAAAACCTATCTCAGTTCGGATCGGAGTCTGCAACTCGACTCCGTGAAGCTGGAATCGCTAGTAATCGGATATCAGCCATGATCCGGTGAATACGTTCCCGGGCCTTGTACACACCGCCCGTCAAGCCATGGAAGCTGGGGGTACCTGAAGTCGGTGACCGTAAGGAGCTGCCTAGGGTAAAACTGGTAACTGGGGCTAAGTCGTAACAAGGTAGCCGTACCGGAAGGTGCGGCTGGAACACCTCCTTTCTAGAGCGACGAAGATAAATTAGAATTTAAAAGAGTTGTTTTTACTTAGCTGTTAATTAAGAAATTGAACATAATACAAGTAGAGTCTCATAGCTCAGCTGGTTAGAGCGCTACACTGATAATGTAGAGGTCGGCAGTTCGAGTCTGCCTGAGACTACAACTACTTAAAGTATTAGAGGAAATTCTAGAAGAAGACTATCCACCCAAAAGTCGGCAACAAGCGACTGCATATTGCAGACTGTGGACTGTTAACTTACAGAAATGGGGGATTAGCTCAGCTGGCTAGAGCGCCTGCCTTGCACGCAGGAGGTCATCGGTTCGACTCCGATATTCTCCACCAAGTTTCCGAGCAATCGGGAATCTCATCAATGTTAGCAATAACTAAGATGAGATACCCAATCAAGTTGGGTATAGAAAGTTCATTGACATATTGAGATAAAAGAGAAACGAGATTAATATTTTAATCTTCGAGTGAATAAAAATAATAAAGAGACAAAAGTACAATAAGCTAATTAAGGGCGTATGGGGAATGCCTAGGCTCTCAGAGGCGATGAAGGACGTGATAAGCTGCGAAAAGCTACGGGGACAGGCACATACTGATTGATCCGTAGATCTCCCAATGGGGCAACCCACTATATTGAAGATATAGTATCCGCAAGGAGGCGAACCCGGAGAACTGAAACATCTAAGTACCCGGAGGAGAAGAAAACAAAAGTGATTCCGCTAGTAGTGGCGAGCGAACGCGGAATAGCCCAAACCAATGTTGTTACGGCAATATTGGGGTTGTAGGACCACGATATTTGATGCTTACTAAATTAGAACTGTTTGGAAAGACAGACCAAAGAGGGTGATAGTCCCGTATAGGTAAGGTAAGTTATTGATAGTGGTATCCTGAGTAGCGCGGGGCACGTGTAACCCTGTGTGAATTTGGCGGGACCATCCGCTAAGGCTAAATACTCCTGAGAGACCGATAGTGAACTAGTACCGTGAGGGAAAGGTGAAAAGAACCCTGAATAAGGGAGTGAAATAGACCCTGAAACCATACGCTTACAAGCGGTCGGAGCGCATTTATGTGTGACGGCGTGCCTTTTGCATAATGAGCCTACGAGTTACCGTTGCTAGCAAGGTTAAACACTTAAGGTGTGGAGCCGTAGCGAAAGCGAGTCTGAATAGGGCGCTATAGTTAGTAGTGGTAGACGCGAAACCGTGTGATCTACCCATGGGCAGGGTGAAGCTGTGGTAACACACAGTGGAGGCCCGAACCGATATACGTTGAAAAGTGTTCGGATGACCTGTGGGTAGGGGTGAAAGGCCAATCAAACTCGGAAATAGCTCGTACTCCCCGAAATGCATTTAGGTGCAGCGTATTATTAGTTTTATAGAGGTAGAGCTACTGATTGGATGCGGGGGCTTCACCGCCTACCAATTCCTGACAAACTCCGAATGCTATAAAATGATGTAATGCAGTGAGGGCATGGGTGCTAAGGTCCATGTCCGAGAGGGAAAGAACCCGGACCATCAGCTAAGGTCCCCAAATATATACTAAGTTGAATAAACGAGGTTTGACTGCCTAGACAGCTAGGATGTTGGCTTGGAAGCAGCCACTCATTTAAAGAGTGCGTAACAGCTCACTAGTCGAGCGGTCGAGCATGGATAATAATCGGGCATAAGTATATTACCGAAGCTATGGACTCCAATGGAGTGGTAGGGGAGCATTCTATTTGCGCAGAATGTGGTCTGTAAGGACTGCTGGAGCGGATAGAAAAGAAAATGTAGGCATAAGTAACGATAATGCGGGCGAGAAACCCGCACACCGAAAGACTAAGGTTTCCTCAGCTATGCTAATCAGCTGAGGGTTAGTCGGGACCTAACGCGAACCCGAAAGGGGTAGTGGATGGACAACAGGTTAATATTCCTGTACCTGCTCACACTAAAAGTGACGGAGGCGAAAAGTTAGTGCGCACTGACGGAATAGTGCGTTGAAGAGAGTGGTAACACCTCGATAGTACAGTAAGGCTACGGCCGCGCTGATAATCTAGCAAATCGACTTCCAAGAAAACCGAGTGAAGCAGCCCGTACCGCAAACCGACACAGGTAGTTGGGATGAGAATTCTAAGGTGCTCGAGAGATTCATGGCTAAGGAACTAGGCAAAATCGACCTGTAACTTCGGGAGAAAGGTCGCCCATCTTCGGATGGGCCGCAGTGAAAAGGTCCAGGCGACTGTTTATCAAAAACATAGGGCTTTGCTAAATCGAAAGATGATGTATAAGGCCTGACACCTGCCCGGTGCTGGAAGGTTAAGAGGAGGGTTTAGCGCTTGCGCGAAGATCTGAATTGAAGCCCCAGTAAACGGCGGCCGTAACTATAACGGTCCTAAGGTAGCGAAATTCCTTGTCGGGTAAGTTCCGACCTGCACGAATGGTGCAACGATCTGGACACTGTCTCAGCCATGAGCTCGGTGAAATTGTAGTATCGGTGAAGATGCCGATTACCCGCAGCGGGACGAAAAGACCCCGTGAACCTTTACTATAGCTTCGTATTGACTTTGGATAAGTAATGTGTAGGATAGGTGGGAGACTATGAAATGCAATCGCTAGGTTGTGTGGAGTCGTTGTTGAAATACCACCCTTTGCTTATCTGAAGCCTAACCTCGCGAGAGGAACAGTGCGTGGTGGGTAGTTTGACTGGGGTGGTCGCCTCCAAAAGAGTAACGGAGGCTTCTAAAGGTACCCTCAGCACGCTTGGTAACCGTGCGTAGAGTGCAATGGCATAAGGGTGCTTGACTGAGAGACATACAGGTCGATCAGGTTGGAAACAAGAGCATAGTGATCCGGTGGTTCCGCATGGAAGGGCCATCGCTCAAAGGATAAAAGGTACTCCGGGGATAACAGGCTGATCTCCCCCAAGAGCTCACATCGACGGGGGGGTTTGGCACCTCGATGTCGGCTCGTCACATCCTGGGGCTGGAGAAGGTCCCAAGGGTTGGGCTGTTCGCCCATTAAAGTGGCACGCGAGCTGGGTTCAGAACGTCGTGAGACAGTTCGGTCTCTATCTGCTGTGGGCGTTAGAAATTTGCGTGGATCTGACTCTAGTACGAGAGGACCGAGTTGGACTAACCTCTGGTGTACCAGTTGTTCCGCCAGGAGCATTGCTGGGTAGCTACGTTGGGAAGGGATAAGCGCTGAAAGCATATAAGCGCGAAACCCACCACAAGATGAGATTTCTTTAAAGGGTCGTGGGAGATTACCACGTTGATAGGCTATAGGTGTAAAGGCAGTAATGTCATAGCCGAGTAGTACTAATTACCCGTAGGCTTATGTACTGGCTCTTGTTATTTATTTAACTCTTTTTTATCTCAATATGTTAAGATATTGGTTGCTAATTGTGGTGTAGTTGGTATTTTAAAGACTACTTCATTACAAATGGCAACAGATTCCCAATCAAGTTGGGAACTAAAGCTTAAGGTGGTTATAGCAATGGGGCTCACCTCTTACCATTCCGAACAGAGAAGTTAAGCCCATTAGCGCAGATGGTACTGCAGAAATGTGGGAGAGTATGTCGCCGCCTTTTTTTAAAACCCTTATCCATAAAAAGATAAGGGTTTTTTTTATGCCCTCTTTTTTAGCTTTTGAGGATGATTCTTAAGCGGATCAAGTCCAAAAGTTGTGGGATTTTAGGATTATGCAAAAATTGTAGTGAGTTCTAAAAAGAAAGAATTTTACGTTTCTAATACCTCTAAACTGTGCTCTAAAAGCTTTTATTTTAGCATTAAAGGATTCTGCTGAAGCGTTTGTGCTTCTATTATCAAAATAGTTGAGTATGTTTTGATAATGTATAGACATGGTTCTAGCAATGCTATTGAAGCTCTTGAATTTTGCTTGCCTTACTTTTTCATCCCATTTTGCCAGTCTTATTAACGCCGAAGTTTTATCTTTTGTGTTATTGAATATCCAAGATAGGTTTTGACATAAATTGTATGCTTTTTCTAAATCAGGATATTGTTTAAAAAGTATGGTTGCCCTTTTAGATTGATTATCAGTCCATTTGCTACTTGATTTGTATAGTAAATATCGACTTCTAGCTAGTAATTGTTTAAGTGTATCTCCATTTGGTAGTAGTTTTGGCGTATATTTTAAGGAATTGTTTCTTGCGTTTTCTATGGCATCATTTTCACTATCAAGGGCTTCCCATCGGTGTTTTAATGGAATTTTATGAAGTATTTTTATAACTGTTTCAGCCTTGGTTCTTTCATCAATAAGTTTGGTATTCGCTGGAGTAATTTTTTATTGTGTATTAAACATCAAAAAAAATAAAAACCTCTTGAGTTATGACACTCAAGAGGTTTTGTGAAACAAAAAATAAAAGCTTATTACTCTACAATAAGCTTTTTAGTAGTTTTTATATCGTTTGATGTTATTGTTATTAGATATAAACCAGATGCAATGTTACTTACATCAATTGTATTTTCTGGAGATAATTGCATTGCAATTTGTTTTCCTGCATTATCAAATACTTCAATTTTAATATCTGCTAATCCTGCTGGAACTTGTAATTTTACAATGTCTTTAGCTGGATTCGGATATAAAGACAGCTCTAGTAATTCATTATCTTCTACTGATAGTGTTGCAAAATCAAAGGTAGAAGGTGCAGTTACTGCACTAGCATTAGGATCTACTCTGTTAGAATACACTGCCATTGAATCGTCTTCCATATCTGCCTGCATAAAACTCTTTAAAGGCGTAACTGAAGTAGCTAAAGCAGAGTTATTTTCAAGAATATACATAATACCACTTGTTGGTGATCCATTTACTTGAACCGTAACCATCGGTGAATTAGTTCCTGCCGAAGGAGCTGATAATGACATAGGACTTCCTAAAGTCTCCGTGATTAAATAACCATCTATAGTTGGCATCCCAACATCGTTTCCATTAAAAAATGTAGCCGCAGCTCCACTTCCTAGTGAAGAAGAAATACTCAATGTAACTCCATCAGGTACAATAATAGTGAAACCATAACTTTGTACCGAAGTAGCAAAGTTATTAGCACTAGCATTTGGGACAGCAGCGATTGTATAGCTGTATGCTCCATTGTCTCCTAATGTGTATGTGTATCCATCTTGAGCTTGTAATTGGCCTACTAAAAGACCGAGTACGGTAATAATTAAAATTTTAATTTTTTTCATGATTTTAGTTTTCTGGTAATTGTTCTTGAATTTGATAAGTACTAAAGTTAAGGAAATTTCCTGGATGTGCTAGTACATTTTGTAAGATAAATGGCGTATCAGGAGCAGTTCCTGTATATTGTGTGTTTCCATCCATGTTTACATCATGTGTATTATATCCATTTAGACTATAAGTAGGGAAATTTAAAAAGTTTCCAGCATCATTCAATATTTCTGATAATATACTTGGAGTATCTGGAGTTGTCCCTGAATACTGTACAATTATATCATTATTTACATTTCCTGCCCATAAAGCCATATCTCCATTTGATAATTGTACCTGTGCATTACTTCCAAATGTAGCGGTTCCACTGCTAGTGAAATTTACACTCGTAGGATTTACAGATAAAGGAATCTTGTTAGATGTCATTGCAGCTAAATGATTCCTATGTTTTATAACCACATAATACTCACCCGTTAAGCCACGTAATATCACATCAGATGTTCCATCTATGGCAACAACATCACCATCACGTTGTACTAAAGCAGAAGCATCATCAACAATAAGTGTATCGTCTGATCCACTTCTAATTTGTATGAAAACCCAATCTACAATGTCGTTTTGACTTAATCCAAAACCTGATATACCACCATTATTAAATACATTAGAATTAGAAATTACTGTTCCTGAGTCATAAGGACTAATTTTAGGAATTAAATTCCCTGAACGTAAGTCATCATTCATGAGACCATCAAATGAAGGGTTAAAACGTGGGCCTTGTAAAAACACATTTACCGCTAATCTTAAGTCCACAACTTGATTAGGATCTAGGAATAAATTCTCTTGATCAACATCAAAGCCGTCACCATTTCCACCTTGGTATAATACCGCCAGCGAAATATTCTCTAAAGTAGTATTGAGCAAACTTTCAACATCATGTCCATCACCATTTCCACCATTATATAATACTGCTAAAGAAATGTTTTCTAAGGTAGTATTGAGTAAACCTTCAACATCATGTCCGTCACCATTTCCACCTCGGAACAGTACAGCCAACGAAATATTTTCTAATGTTGTATTGGCTAATATCTCATTATCGTGTCCATCGCCATTTCCACCTTGGTATAGTATGGCTAGCGTAATATTTTCTAAAGTAGTGTTGAGCAAACCTTCAACATCATGTCCATCACCATTTCCACCTCGATATAATACCGCCAGTGAAATATTGGTTAAAGTAGTATTGAGTAAACCCTCAACGTCGTGTCCGTCACCATTTCCACCGCGATATAGTATGACTAATGAAAGGTTTTCCAACGTAGTTGACGCCTTTATTTCATTATCATGCCCATCACCATTTCCGCCGCGATATTGCGCGAAAACTTGCGTGAACTGGAATAGTATAAAAGTTAAGATTAAAAATCTTTTTTTCATTTTTTTATATATTAAGGTGCTGTTCTTGCTCCTCTGAATCCAAGGCGATTATTTCCACCTGCAATGATAGACGCTCCATCAAATCGGTCAGAAACTCTTAAAAAGTCAGCTCCATTTAACCAGCTTCCTCCACGGAAACTATATCCATCACCAGTTGTATTGTTTGGCCAGTTAGATACCGTACCGTTTCCTGTAGTAGAACTAATAATTCCATTTCCATGAAGTCCTGAAAAGTTTCTTCCTTGTGCAGTTCCTACAGTAACACATCGTTCATATAAATTTCCAGACAGTTCCATAATTCCATAATAACTTCCGCCAGTTTCTTCTCTATTTTTATTAATAGCACTAGAAGCAAATATTCCATTTCTTGCAGGACCACTAAAATTTGCATCCGTTAAACTATACAATGCGTTTCCTGTATTGGTAGCACTATTTGAAATACGCTCACTTGAAAAACCAGCATTTACTACAGTATAATCAACAGAATTAATATTAGCACTTCCCCAAGCAAATTCGCCAGATTTAGATAAAATAGGACCTCTACACGCTTTCTCAAATTCTAACTCTGAAAGTGGGCGCATTCCTGTCCAATCCATATACGAATTCATATCTGCAATACTTAAATAAGAAACTGACCTATCTGGAGCAGCTGTGGTTGCACTTGCAGTTCCGCCAGACCAAGCAACTGTGTTTCTGCTTACAACAGCATCACTGTTTTTATGATCAGCATCGGTAATATCTCTATTATTTTTTTGATTTTCTGTTAAGCTATTGAAAAAAGCTATCCATTGCCCTTCGGAAACTTCATATTTCATTGCATAAAAATCATTGAATCCTTTTGGATATGAAGCAGCTAATACACCTGTTTGATCACCACCATTTGAATTAGTTCCTGTATAATACATGTTTCCAGAAGTGTTTGCAATTGTTAACGCATTTTCTGAAGTAATTCTAAATGAAGATGAAGTAGAAAAACCACCTGAGTGAAATTTGTTTGCTTCACTTCCTGTAGTTCCACCTACATAAAAAGAACCTTCTGGTACGTATACCATTTCCACAGCAAATACTTGAATGTCGATAACATCATTGGTGTCAGTAGATCCAAAATTCCAACGAATTTGATTATTTTGGAAATTTACGTTTCCACTACCGTCAGTACTTCTATATATAAATGCTCCAATTCCATCAGAAGTAACATCCATAGTTGCTCCTGTAGCAGCAGTTGAGTTTGCTTGACTCACAATTCCGTGTGTCCATGTTCCATTGTTTACTCTGTATTTGATAAATACCCAAGCAGCATCATAATTAGATGGCCCTGAGCTTATTCTCCATGAATTTTCCCAAAAAAGGTCAAACTCAATGTTTACCCAGTTAGAAACTTCATTTAAATTTTCAAGTGATATGTTGTTCACCTGGATATTGTTTGCCTTTGTTGAGGAGGCAAAGCAAACTAGCATTAGAATTAGTGTAATTTTTTTCATTACTTTGATTTTGAGTGTTTAGTTAATTTGATAAATTGTATTCTTGTTGATAAATTGTTAGTTATACTAAGTATTGACTATTTGTGATCATAATTTGGGTGTAACTTTATTTACTTTTCAAATATACCGCATGAAAGCGTTGATTTGTATAGTTTTTGTATGAATGGAATCAAATCTTGTATAGATCGTTTTTGACTGAAAAGGGTGTAAATACCCTTGTTTGTTGATTATTTGCAAAAGCAAACCGCACATACATATTTTTGCACCAACGACACGAACTTTGTCAGAATTTAACTCGAAAGATGTACCTTTAGACTAATTAAAAGCCAAAACTTATGCTAAGAGCAATTTTAATAGATGACGAACCCAAAGCTCTGGAAAGTCTCACTTGGGAATTGGAAAACTTCAGCGATGAAATAGAAATTCTAGCTACGTTTACAGATCCTGAAGAAGCGTTACTATATGTAGAGAAAGCAACGTGCGACTGTGTTTTTCTTGATATCGAAATGCCAACGATGGATGGTTTTCAATTTTTAAATAGAATAAAGTCGAAAGATTTTGCCGTAGTCATCACAACCGCTTACAACGAATATGCCATCAAAGCATTAAAGGAAGAAGCAATCGATTACTTGTTGAAACCTATTGACATGGACGATTTAAAAGTCGCTATTTCTAAAGTGAAAAAATACATTGCTCGAAATGATGTATCTACCGAAAAATTTGAACGCATCTTATCTGACTATAATAGCAGATTCAACAAAAAAAGAATAACCATAAATACCGATGGGAAACTCATTTTTCTCGATTTGGACGATTTACTATTTGCCGAATCTGATGGAAATTACAGTACCTTATATCTTACCAATTCCAAAAAAATAGTATTAACCAAAAAACTAAAAGAAGTGGACGCAATGTTGCCAGATGAACGTTTTTTTAGGATTCATAATTCATACATTGTCAACTTAGATAAAATAAAAGAATTCATAAAATCTGATGGATATGTAGTTCTAATATCCAATCATAAAATCCCCATTTCTAGACAACGCAAAGCAGCTTTCCTAGAAAAATTATAAGAAATACAAAAAATGTATGTACAATTCATATAAGAATGGTTTACTAATCATTCTTACCCTCATTTTTACTACCATTGGATTTTCGCAAACGCTCGATAGCATTTTTGTGAGAGATGCAAATGCACTTTTGGAAACGAAAAAATCATCGTATTCCGAAATAGATAATTCATTAAAAAAATATAAGAGAGATTCACTACAAATACAATATATGGTGAACCTCTATAAAGAGAATCAATATTTACCTGGCGAAATTTATGCGCTTAATACTTTAGGAATTCATTGTCGAAATACTTCTCAGTATGACAAAGCTATTTTATACCACAAACAGGCTTTAGAAAAAGCAATCGAAATAGGAAATAAAGAAGCACACGTACATTCATTAAACATGTTAGGTGTTGTGTACCGAAGAATAGATGATATCAGAAACGCTTTAGATTATCATCAAGAAGCCTTAGCAATCGCAGAATCCATTGAAGATCGTACAGAATCTGTGAAACGAAGAATTGCAGTTTCTTTAAATAGTATGGGAAATATTTTTCTTGTATTAGAACAATATGATTTAGCAATACAACGCTTTACAAAATCAATGAAAATTGAAGAAAGTGTCGGAAATAAACTCGGTTTAGCAATTAATTACCATAACATAGGATACGCAAAAGAAGCCACAGGCGATATAGAAGGTGCATTAACAGATTATAAAGAATCTTTGCGATACAATAACGAAATTGATTCTGATTTAGGACGTGTAATCTGTAATAACAGTATTGGTCAAATCTACATCAAGCAAAAAAAATATCAGGAAGCCATTGATATTATTTCTTCTACGTTTGAAAAAGCAAAAGGATTGCGAGACAAGTTTCATCTTTCGGGCGTATATACCAATTTTGGTTGGGCATACTTAGAAATGAAAAATTATAAGCTTGCAAAAAAATATTTGAATGAAGGATTGGCTATTTCCAAAGAATACAATCTGAAAAGTGCAATTGCTGAAAATTATGGACGTTTGGCAGTTGTTGCAGAAGA
This sequence comes from Kordia antarctica, assembly GCF_009901525.1. Taxonomy (NCBI): domain Bacteria; kingdom Pseudomonadati; phylum Bacteroidota; class Flavobacteriia; order Flavobacteriales; family Flavobacteriaceae; genus Kordia; species Kordia antarctica. The sequence continues at coordinate 2,491,028 of NZ_CP019288.1, read as the reverse complement.
AGAGAAAGATTATAAAAAAGCATTAGAATATAGAAAGATATCGTACGAGTTGAATCAAGAAATTACCAACCGGAAGAATTTCAAATATGTAAACGACCTGATCATAAAATACGACACAGAAAAATTTAATACACAAATAGAAAATCTTGAAAAAGAAAATGAAAATGTAAAGCTTACGCTGAGACGAAATAAAAGTATTTGGATTACAAGTAGTATTGTACTCGCGTTTTTGGCAATTATGATTTACATTCTATATCGACAGCGTTTATTAAACAACGAAAAGAAAATTTTAACCTTGGAGCAGGAAATGTTGCGCAGTCAAATGAATCCGCATTTTGTCTTTAACTCGTTGAATTCTATCAAACAATATATTATTGCCAATGAAAAGAAAAATGCAGTACATTACTTAAATAAGTTTGCAAAGTTGATTCGTAAAATATTAGATGCTTCACGCGTAAAAGTCGTGTCTTTAAATGACGAATTGGAAACAATGGATTTATATATGAGTATTGAAAACATTCGTTTTTCTAACGAAATTAACTTTGAAGTATTTGTGGAGGAAGATATCAATCTCGATCAAATAAAAATTCCTTCATTAGTATTGCAACCGTTTTTAGAAAATGCTTTGTGGCATGGTTTATCGCCTAAAAAAGGGCAGAAAAATATTAAGCTTTCCGTAACAAGTACACAAAAAGACTTTGTCACCATTGCGATTACTGATAATGGAATTGGTAGAGAAGCGGCAAAGAAAATTGGAGATGATAAAATTGTAAAACGAAAATCTATTGGAATCTCGTTGACAAATAGTAGATTAACAAACTTTGTAAAAGACTTCAAAAATAGTTTTTCCATACAATTTATAGACTTAAAAGACGCGAATGGAATTGCAAGCGGAACAGAAGTTTTGCTACATATTCCGTTGAGATAGTTTGTTGTCATTCAAAGTATTCTCGATACATTTCTCCTAAAGTCGAAACACTCGAATTGACGTTTTAGCATGAAATAGAATCAAGAATATAGAATCAAGATTTATATCGTAGAAAACACGTCACTTCGAGTGGTTTTTCGTAATGTAATGAAGAAAAATTGTATCGAGAAGTACTATGAATTATTGATTCAGCGTATCTCTCACAATACTATCTCTCTGAATCGTCAACGAATCTTTTATAATTTCCGTTTTTAAATTTTCCTTTTCAGGATACAACTCACTATCAGACAAATTTTCAGAAGCTTGCCATGTTTCGCCCAATTGCTTTAAAATTTCTTCATTCCATGTTGAAGGATGTTTTGCATCAATCCAAACTACATCTTTATAGGAAACATCAACCAACGCTAAATCTGGTGTCGATCCGCCATCAAATTGATTACTATTTGCGCGTTTTGCAGCAATCGTACTTAACATAAACAAACGTCTTTTTCCAGCAATATCTCGTATAAAAGGTCTAAACTCTACAGGTTTATTTACGGTCCAATCGTATTCCTTTTTAGATTCCATCACTTTTGCGGGCATTGCAGAAACACCTGCCAAACCTTCTTTTCTAGCTGCATGATTGTAGTAATATACAGTTTTGCTTCCATCCGCAGGAATAAAAACACTGATAGATAATCCTGTTCGTTCTGCACCAATTGGTTCTAAACCAAACCAATGATACAATCCGTCATACGCATTATTTACAGTTCCTGTAAACTTAAAATCGGTCACGAAAGGTTGTTGATTCTGATCTTCAATCAAATCTGGAATTTTCACTGCAGTTTTCTTATTCCACGGAAGTGGATCTGTAAATCCTCCTAAAAACATCATTGACTTTGCTTGCAAACGTGATATTTTTTCAGACAAAGTATTTTGACGCGTTAAGTATGGATGTTTCTGAACATCTTCCGCAGAAATAAACGTTCCTTTTCCAATTAACAAACGCTCTAAATAATCATTAAAATCGTGTTCGCCAGTTTCTATAACCATCACGCCACCAAAAGTTGGATAGGGAAAAAAGAAACCTTTCCATTTAATTAAACTTACCACTTGAACCCAATTTCCATCGTCATTCTTCATATAATACGCTTCATGCGGCTCATAATTAAACAATTGCCAAGGATTAAAACGTTGTACAACTGCATTGTACGTATTTCTACTAAATGCTAACGACTCGCCAATGGCAAACGTTGCCGGAATTCTATTTTCATTAGAAAAGCGAGGAGAAGGCGATGTGCTCGATACCGAAAATAATTCCTCAATATTATCATTTGTACGTTGAATAAAATATTCTTGCGACGGCTGAACTGCCATTGTCCATTGATTGCGATCATCTACACGAACCAATTGTGGCGCTGAAACTTCTTGTGTTTCAGAAATAGATTCGTATGCCATTGTTTTAATATTGTTATATGGCTGAATACGTTCATTTCGACTCAAAGGTAACTTTGAAATCTCTTGAAGATCCATGTCATTAAAAACATTGTACGTTTGTAAATAATCGTACATGCCAATATTCCAAAGCAACACATAAATCAGCACAATAGACGCCAACGTCAGAATTGCTTTAAATATTTTTTTAATGGCACTTTCTGCTTTTCGAAACGCTCTAATTCCAAAGTAAATAATTGCTATAAACAATAGTAATATAAACAAGTACTTTCTTAAAAAGAGTAAAAATGGTTGGTAATCATCTCTCAAAATTAAAAGCGTACAAATAACGATCAATCCTACAATAATGAGGATGATTTTTTGTTTAGTTCCGCGATTCCAAAATCTTTTTAACATAACTTTTATTTTAATAATCCTTTATCTTTTAATCGTTCTCTACCGCTTTTTTTAGGCGTTTCAGGTTCGGTTGACATTGTTTCTTCTGTAGTTTCTTCTTTTGAAAAACTATCCGTAACTTCTTGTCCTTTAGTTTTAATATCGTCAATAATATCATTTCCAGTATCAACGACTTTATCAAGAATATTTTCTGATCTGTCTTTTACATTAATCACAAAATTTGCAATGTAAATTCCGATCATTGTTCCAAGTACGCCAGAAACATAATATTCAATTCGTGGACCAAACGGTAAAACTAGAAAAACCAATACCACTAAAATAAAAATTACATTTACATAAATGAGTCTTGGAATAAATTCTTGGTTTACAAAAAAGCCTTTTTTGCTTATCGCAGGCATTCGTAATTCTTTTGAATTTGTAATTTTGTTGATGGATCTGTACAATCCGTTATTTTTAGCTTCTAGCCAATACAAAGCAATTCCAAAAATGATGCTCGATATAAATATAATGATGTCAAATGTGATCATGAGTTCCAAGTATTTTGTTTAATTAATTTGATGACCCAATCCTGATAGGATTCGTCCCAAGCGATATATTCCTTGTAAAATGTTTCTTTATCGTACCAATATAAGAAAAGCGGATCTTTGTAAGGCGATGTTTTTACGATCAATTTCCAAACGAGTTCTTGCTCTTTCATTGGCAATTCTGGTGTTGGAATTTGAATACACGCTAAAACTTCTTGTGTTAATCCACCTTCAATATCTAAAGCGTTTGCTTTTTTTGAATTTGCTTGCAAGCGATCTAAAATCATGAGTTGCTTTCGCGCATCTGCTGTAAAACGGTTCAAATAACGTTTGTATACATTTGAATTTTCTAATATTTCACTCAACGAATGTGTCGCATCTTTAAGGTGTTTTGAGAAAATTATTTTTTGTACGCGTTCATAATAACCAGAATTTACACTGTGTTCAACATCGAGCACGATCATTTTTTCTGCGGCTAATGCGCTAAAAAAGCGTCCATCTTCAATATGAAAAGCTTGTGTTTTTGAAGAAGTTGTTACTTTATCTGCTTCTACTTTTGATTCGAAAATCAAGATATTCTTTCCACTTTCTTTTCTTCTTAATACAAATACGCCGCCAAATGCTCGTGTGTAAAAAGAAGTTGTCAAAAAGTTCATTTGTTTCATTTGTAGCGTGCGCGATCTTAAATCGCCGTGCTTTCTGGCGGAAGCCAAAATTTTTAAATGCAACGTTTCATCCAGAAAATTCCCTTCTTCATGAAATTCTTCAACAAGTTTCAATTGCTGTTGTTGCACGCTATACAAATCATCAACCACAGAAAAATCGACGGTAATTTGATTGTATTTTAATAAATCTTCTGGTTCGTAAAATGCGTCTATATATTGATCTAAATCGACACAAATTGCAGCATCTCGTGTAATATCTTTAATCGTATCTGCATGCTTTTTAAAAATATGGTGCATGATATCTTTATCAAAACTATGAAAAGGTGAATAGGCAGGTTTTTCGTTTTGCTTTGGCGAAAGAATAATTGCATTCGGATTGGATTCGCCAGAATTTAAGTATAGAAAATCATCTTTTTCATCGGCAATTTCAGGACTCCAACCTATTGCGTCAATATGAAAACTGCGCAATTCTGTTGGCGCGGTTCCAATAAAAGAGAGACATTTATTATAGCGTTCTACCAAAGCGCCTGTAACAGGAACTAAGGCTGCGCCAAATAATTCGGATCGTTTTAATTTTTCCATTCGGTAATTTTCAATTCACTATAAAAATACAATTATTTATAGTTTCTTAAGTGTATTATGTTGTTGTTATTACGTGTTGATTTTATTCTTAAAATACGCAGTTACATAGTATCAGTAAGGAATTCAGTCGTTTTGTTACATGTTTGCTTAGAATTCAAACGGATCATAACAGTTTTGAATCGTTATTTCAATACACAGTTTTCCAATACACACCAATAATCGCAGTTGCGTCTCTTAATCCAGTATGTCTGCTATCTTGTGAATTATCACGATTATCGCCCAAAACAAATATTTTTCCTTTCGGAATAATAAGCGGACCAAAATGATCTTTGTTCCAGTTTTGATTGTATTGTTCTTTGATAACTTGGTCAATTTTATCTTTGGAATGTATAAAACGATATTTTTCTAAAGCATATTTTTTCGCATCAACATCTTGAATAAATACCATGAATTTATCTTCAGAAATCCTGAAATTTTCTAGTGAAAGCTGTTTCATATTGTCCAATTGAGCTTGACTTAAAACATACGTATGCTGTAAATTAAAGTGCTTGTCAAAATTTTCTCCGTTTACAAACAACACACTATTTCTAATTTCAATAGTATCATTTTCAACACCACACAAACGATGTAAATATCTCATATTTCCATATAAAGAATCGTTGAAGTTATAGGAAATAAAATCACCGCGTTTAGGCGTTTTTAAGTTTGTAATAATTATATAAGAACCTGTTTTAATATTGGGTTCATCACCACTTGATGGAACGCTGTAAAAAGCAAACATTCCTGTAACTCCACCAATAATGCGCAAAGCGAAAAGGCATAAAATAATAATTCCAGCAATTTTAGCTATTTTTTTCAACATTAGTTACGTTTTAAGAAATGGATAATTTTGATTTTTTCGTTCTCTACAATGTACATTGTTACAAACTTTTGAATTGGCTCATCTGTACTAAATGTTATTTTTTCATGATCTAGTATCGTATCTCCAGTAACAATTCTGTCTTGAATATGTCTGTGTAAATTTGGATACTTTTTAAAAAGATTGCCAAAGACTTCTTTTACTTTTTCTTTACCATTTAGAGACTGATAATTCTTCGGGAAATTATATACTTTCACATCATTACTATACGTTTCTAAAAAAGCATCTAAATTTCCTTCATTGTACGCTTCAACTTGTTTTTGTACAACAGCTTCCGCTGAATTTTTTTCTTGCGCAGTCACAAATGAAACACAAAAAAGCAATACGTAAACGAATTTTTTCATACCTATTCAAATCCTTTTTCAAAACGATTGCTCGCTTCAGTTCCAATTTTCATTTGCATGATTTGTTGTTCCACTTTACGTGAGAAATCTGTGTCTGCAATCGTTGCAACATTATCTAAATATCGAATCACTTCTTGTTTTCTAACATCTGCAAAGTTGAGTCCTTTCATATTTGCAGTCATCAATTCTTTTAGCATTCCTAGTTTGGTATCGTATTCCTTTTGAAAATACAATTCAGGATTTTCAAACCAATCTTCGGGTAAATTGAAATCTGTTAAACGTAATGAAATTGCACTTTGGATATTTCTAATATCTCTCGAAGAGAAAAACGGAAATTCTTTCTGAACCGAACCATATAAGTTCGAATAAAAAGTATGTGAGTTTAACGAATCTTTCGCCAAAACTTTATCGTAAATCGCCGCAATTTTTTCCTCAGTAGGTCTTTCCAATTGCCCTAAAATTTCTCCTGCATTGGCAACCAATCCTTGATCGCTTAAATATTTGTAATCAGGATGATCTTTCATAGAAACAAAACCTGGTAACGTTTTTTCGAGTTTTCTCCACCAAATATAATCTTGATCTAAGAAATCGTGTTCCGTACGTGCGCCGTCAATTTTAAATCGTCCTTGAATTCTGGAAATTACAGCTTTGTCCAATTGTTCAGGCAAATTGGTAAATAATCCAATCGCACTATTTCCATGATTTACAGCATAAGCACCTTCCGTGTAGCGTAAAAACACACCAATTACTTCTTTTACACCAGCCGAAACACCTTGCGCAGTTCGTTCTTGTAAATTATTTTCTGCGTCATCAATAGGAGCGAAGATCAATCGTGTTGGATCTTGCATCGGTTTCATCCATTGTACCATTTTTTCTGCCGATCCACCTTGAAAAGTAGAAACGACAGTATCTGGCATCGGATGAAATAAAAACGGAATGTTTAAATGATCGCAACGTTCTTTCAACATCGTTGCAATTGCCGCAATTAGCATACTTTTCCCAGTTCCAGGAATTCCATAACCCATAAATACAGGCATAAATCCGCCCAATTCTTGAAAAGGATTTTTTTGCGTTGCAATGTCGTAACTCATCATACGTTCTACCAAACGTTTGGCAAAGTGCTTTGCGTCTTTGTTTCCGACAATTTGTTCAAAACGAATTGGATTGAATTCGATACTTTTGGCACTTCCCGTGAAAACGGTATCCCAACCAGCAATCGAAAATTCAGAATCTTCTAGTAAATACGTTCGGTCTGTAATAACTTCGGTAAAATCTAACGCGCCTTTTCGTTGTATAATTTCGTTTAAATACGATTCAAAATACAACACTGTAAAATCAATCACATCTTGTTCAGAGCTTATGAAACCTGGAAGATTCATATACTTGTCATAATAAAATAACAAACATGAAATTCCTTTCATTGGCGATAACACGGAAACTTCAGGAATTCCTGCAAATTTATTTTGCATCACTTTATTGTCTTCCGTAGCTTTTTCTTTGAGTCGAGAAACTAAATAATACGACAAACTAAACACCATAAAAGCCGTAGCCGTTTGTTGTTTAGATTCGTATTCTTTCCGTTGATCCGTAGAAAGTCCAGTTCGTTTTTCATGCAAAATGGACAAGCCAGAAGCATCATAATAACTATCACGAATCCACAAGCCAATTGCCAATGCTTCCTGTAAGTTAAAGAGAGTTTCATTCAGCGCAAGCGGTAATGCAACAGAATCTGGAAGTAAGCGTTTTTTGAGACTTAATATCGTTTTAGAAATCGAAATTGCATTCGCGCCAGCATTTCCTGTCGCTTTGGATAAGTACATTAAAATGTCTTCTTGCTCTTTGTTTTCGTCTCTGTTTCTAGCTTTGTAACCTTGTTCCCATTGTACGCCTTTGATAAAAGAAGAAGCTTCTTCGCGCAAAATAGTTAATTCCGTTTTTTTGATAGGAAAAGTTGGTTGTTTCTCCATGTATGTTTTTTTGTTGTTTTTTAGTTATGAGTTATGAGTTATGAGTTATGAGTTATGAGTTGTCAGTTGTTTGCTTTGATTTGTTTTTTTTTTGTTGATTCGTTGATTTGTTTTTCGTTGATTCACTGACAACTGACAACTGACAACTGACAACTTCGATTTCAACTTCAATTTCAGATTCAACTTCAAACCGAAGGCAATTCTTCCACCTCAAAAGGTTCGTGATGCAAGTGAATAATCGTATCTGGAATTTTTCCGTATAATAATTGAATCACTCTATGTGGAGCCAAAATATATTTGTGTTTTGCAACTTCACTCCAAACTTGAATTTCTTGTTTTGAAAATGATAACAAGTCATTGCTCACTTTTGACGAATTTACCGAATTAATGGTTTCCACAGTTGTCGTCAATGAAAACGAGTGCAAACCAACATCTTTATGTGCAATTGCTTGTAAAAGCGCACTTGTAATTTCGTGATCGTCTTTTGAGAAAATGCTATGTAAAATACCTAAATCTACACGTTTTATTTTTCGCGGATGTACATATTTTAAGCGTTTATCAATCATGTACGCCATATTATCTAAATCCTGATAACGATCGGCACAATCTTTAATAGTATCGTAAATTTCCTGTGTTATTTTTTCATCGGGTTCATAATCAAAATACATAAAACAGATAAATGGTCTGTTGACAGATATATCATAAAAAGCCCAATCGAGCACGTAGTTAGCAAACGTACTTTTGGTCTTTTTAATTTTCCCAATCACCAATTTTTGAAAAATTTTATCCTCCTGAATCATATTATAATACAACGAAGAAGACGCTTCAAACAAATCACGTTTTTCAACATGTTGTTTATTTATCATCAATTGCCGAAGAAACTTTTCTTTAAAAACATCTGCGCCAGGAAGTTTTGCTTTAAACTCTTCTTTTAAGTCCAAATCGTTGTGAATGTAGCGAAGCTCTAAGTAGTTTGGAAACCCAGATTCGGTCAAATCTACCTTCATGCGTTCTTCGTCAAAACGATACTTTAATTGCATTGCTTTTAGCGAAAAAGACAAGCGTTTGCAATACTCTTCCAACGATTTAAGTTCTTCTTTGGTGCAAATTTTATAATGATTCCATTCCACTAAATTCACTTCAAATTCGTCCAATACATGTTTTACCATTTTATAGTAAAGTTCGTATTGCGAATCCGAATCTAACGTTGCAGAATCTAATGGAGTTGTGATATCGTTTATAGACATTAAAACGAATTAATTTTAGTGATTAGTATTTTTTGGGCAGTCTTCGAGTACCTCAGACTTCTAACAAAAAAGCTTCTTAGGCTTCTAACAAAAGAGCTTCTTAGACTTCTCGCAAATGAGCTCCAATACTTTTGTATATTGAGCGTAGTCGAAATACAATCCTTCATGCGAAATTGCTAGTTTGTAGTTTATTTTTAGAACTAATTATCCTAACAAATCATCCGAACCGCCAGTATTTGTTGGAGCTGGAGTTCCACCGCCAGATTCACTTCCGCCACCAGCATTTCCAGTACTCGGATTATCGTTATTTTTATAATATTCTTCGAATAATTCTTTCATGTCAATTCCATAACGATTTTCGAAGTTCTTGCGAATTTCAACATCTTTCTCTCGAATTTCTTGCAACGATTCAGCATAACTTCCGTAAATACCTTTCATTACTTTTTCGTGAACAGGAATATTTTCCATCATATCTTGACGCGCTCTTGCACTTGCAGTATGCATTGCAGCAAGCGTTTCTCCGATTTTCTCATCCGTTTTAATTCCTAAATGCTCTAAAATTGCTGCAAATTCTTGATCTGTTCTTGCTTTCAAAGCAACTACATAACCGTCATAATAACGAACACGTTCTTCAGTATCCGATTTTAATTTTGCTCTGTGCGTTTGCAAGTTGCTACGTAACGAAGTCAATACTTTGATCGTTAAATTATGCTTGTGAACAAAACTATCTTTACTCGCCGCTAACGTAATATATGCAGTTCGTAAACCTTCTAATTCTTCTACAGATTGCTCTAGTTTCGTGATTTTAGAAAGCGTTTCAGAATACGCAGTTGATTGTTTGTCAACAACTTCATCTAACTCTTGTCGCACTTGACTCAATAAAGAGCGTTCCGTTTCAAGTTTTTCTTCAACTTCTTTCTTTTTCTGTAAAGCTTTCGTATGATTTTTACTTGCTTCAACTATCGCAACTTGCAACTTGCTTTCCACATCTTTAATTTCAACTTCACGATCTTTCAAGCGTTTTACTGCTGCTTGACTTTTGAATGAAAGTTCTTTTAACAACGTTTCTGTATCTGAAGTTTCAATACGTTTTTGAAACATTTCTTTTGCTTTAGAATCTGAAAAACGTCTGTCTTTCTCAGCTTGATCTAGCTCAGCTTTTGCGCTTTTCATTTTCGACTTTCTTCCCCAAAGGTTATTCCACCAAGTATCTGGTTTCTCCATCGCTTCACGATACTCAACTTTTGCTTTTTCAAGATCTTGTTGTGCAGTATCAATCACACCTTGTTCGGCATCATTTAAAGTAGAAAAACGTTCAAAAATGATTCCAACTTCGTCTTGATAATCTGTTAAATCACGAATCGCATCTAACAAAGAAGTACGATCTTTTTCAGCCATATCTACAACATTATCAAGTGTTGCATTTAGTATTTTTTGACGAACTTCTGGACTGTCTTCTTGTGCTAATTTCGACTTCATTGTGTCGATAGCTTTTCCCCAATCTACTTTATCGTTCGATTTTTGTTCTTGTTGTGATCCTGAAGTTTCCAGTAAATCAAATTCGTCAGCCATATAGTATGTAGTTTATGTTAATGAATGTTAGTTTGTAAAATATCTTATTTAATATCGCTTTCGCGAGATATAACATTTTTAGATGTAATTTCTAAAGATAAAGAATTTAGAATTATATGTAGATATTTTTTTGAAGTTGTTACACAACAGCAACATAATTTATAGTAATCGACTTATTTTCAGTGCATATAAAATGTATTTGTTACAGAAGAAACACCGAAATTAAAATCCAACAAATCAACAATGCGATTCCAATAAACTGAATTTTTCGTAATTTTTTAGGTGGAAAAGGTTTTTTTCGTTTTCTTTCGATGAAAGCAATGAGTGCATTTCCCATATCTAGTCCTGGAATTGGCAGAAAGTTTATCCAAATAAGTATGGCTGTAGCATTGAGAAATACAAAATATCCTGTAGTAAAATTAACGATTTCCATTTTAGGAAAACGTCTAACGTCTTTGTAACTTTTAATTGTTCTTATTGGGAAGATGGTCAATTTTACTTGTGCGCCAGCATTTTGTAGTAATCTATAAAAGTTTGAAACTATTTCAGTTATTTTATAATTTTCACGAGTTGGCGTTAATTTCTCTGGAAATCTTGGCGAGATAAAATTATTTCTATCATCTAAAACTTCTTTTTTCTGTTCATCTGAGATTTCTATACGAATTTCTTCTCCATTTCGATTGATATCAACATAAGTATCTTCACTCAATAAAACATCAACAATAAAAGACCTTGATTCAAATTTCCCTATTTTTTCTCCATTTATTGTGACTAATTTATCGCCATTTTCAAAACCAATATTTTCAGCAGTTACATTCGCTTCAATTCCGTAGATTAAATCGTCATTTGCTAAATACACTTTTTCTTGTGGTAATAGGTATGAAGTATACGAGATGAAAATCAACAGAAATATAAAAATAGTTCCGCTAAATTCGTATGCAAAACGTTTCCAATTCCATGTTTGTCGAACTTCTTTTAATGTTGTTTTGAGAAGTTTTAAACAAAGAAATTTACCTAAATTTTGAAAGAGAATGGAAAGTAGAATCATTTATTTGTGTGTAAAATTGTTGTTAAACTATGCAATTTAAAAAATCAGAATGAATCTCCACTATAAATTTGTCCTCAATACTAATGACTAAAATATACGTATTATTAAGTATTGTTTGATGTTTGTTTTTGGCAGACATTTAGAGTAACCTAAAACACTCTAAAAATGAAACCATCAAAAACAACCATCGAAATCGGAAATGATTTTAAAGAAGTAGAAATTTATTATGACAAAGAAAGAGAATCTCAATTGACCATCGCGATTAATAAAAATCAAGTTACGGTATCTCAAGAATGAGTTGAGCGGGCATTTTTTTGATGACTTCCTTAATTTTATGGATAAAAAAATACTCAAAATTGACGATTGTTTTTCATTGATTTTCCTCTGAAATTTGTAAAAACTATTAAAATAATTTTATGGGAACACTAACTACAAAAATTGAAATTGAAAATCCGTCAGAAGAAACCTTATTTCCACACACATTAGAAGCATACGGTGATACGCCGAGATCAGGCGATGGCGATGAAACAACAGATCCTAAGAAACCAGAACCCAATAATTCTGAAGAAGAAGATGAAGGAGAAGTTAGGCCTGGTAGCTTTTAGATTTTTATACTAAAAAGTTTACACTTTTAAAAGGCTTTACTTATCTTTAGAAAAGACAGTTGAGCCTTTTAATGTTTAATGCCTCTAATTTTAATATCAATCTTTATGAAGTCCATAATTTATTGTTTTTGTTTTTTTATCAGTGTAAATACAGCTGTCTCTTTTAGTCAAAATAATACTAGAATTGATAGTTTGAAAGTTAGACTAACTAAAAGGACAGGTATTCCAAAAATAGAAACATTGGATTCATTAGTTTGGTCACTGCGGAAGAAAAAAGATTCTTCAGGAATAAAGTATGCTTTACAGGAATTACAATTAAGCAAAAAAATCAATTATACTAAAGGTGAGGTAAATGCATTAAATTTTTTAGGAAAGATTGCAAAAATACAGGGTCATAAAATAGATGCTGAAACATATTTTTTACAAGCATTGTCAATAGCTAAAAAGAACAATTTACAACATGAAATTGCTAGAGGTTATAACGAACTTGGAATCTTTTACGAGAAGGAGAATAAAATTGTAGCAGCGATAGATGCTTTTTTGAGTAGTAGTGAATCTTTTGAAGCGCAAGATAATTTAAAAGCAGCCGCAAAAGCAACGGCTAATTTAGGAGATTTGTATAAAGAAATAGAAGCATATCCTGAAGCTTTGGAGTATTATTTGAAGAGTTTAGCATTTAGTGAAAAAATTGCTGATTCTTTAGGTTTGGCTAGGATATATTTAAAATTAGCCACGTTAGATAAACACCGAGAAAATTATGTAGAAATGTTGGAGAATGCATTAAAAGCAAAACAACTTTTCGTAAAACTAGAACGTCCTAAAGATGTATTTAACTCAAATTTAGAAATTGGAAGAGCGTATGATTATTTAGATCAAGATGAAAAATCTAAGGAAGTCTATTTAGAAACTTTAAAACTGATTCCTGAGTATAAAATAAAAGATGCTTCAAGCTTGTATCACAATTTGGCGACGTTGTATAAAGAAAATGGACGTATAGATTCTGCGTTGTATTACTATCAAAAAGCACAAAAAGTTTTTATTGAAAAGAATGATACAAAAGAACTTTCTACAAGCTATAATAATTTAGGAAATTTATATTTAGAGTTGGGAAATTACAAAGAATCACTACTCAATTTTAATCAAAGTTTAGCCTTACAAGAAACGATTAAAGATTCTTCCTTATTACAGAAAACATATGTGTCACTTTCTAATTATTATCAAACCATTGGCGATTTTGAAAAGGCATACAACTATAAAGATTCTAGTGAAAACGTTAGAGAGGATATTTACAAAAAAATGAATGCTACTAATCGTTTTGAATTAGGCTACATGAATGATAAGCGAGAAATGGAAGCTCAAAAGAATGTAGTGGAAAAAGCACTTTTAAACGCTGAACAAATGCGTCAAATTATAATCATAATACTAATTGCTATTGTCATATTATTTTTTGTCATTTTGAGAAATAGAAAGCTAAAACAACAAAAGAAAGAGTCTGAATTAGCTTTTGAACAACAAAAGTTAGCAACACAATTAGAAAAAGAAAAACAGGAAAAAAAGCTTGAAGAAATGCTGCAAGCGCAAGAACGAAAGGCAATTAGTAAAATGATTTCGGGACAGGAAAAAGAGCGCGAACGTATTGCAAAAGACCTTCATGATCGTTTGGGAAGTATGCTGTCTGTAGTGAAAATTCATTATAAATCGGTGGAAGATGATTTGCAAAAAATCAAAAATGAAACCAAATCGCAATACGAAAAAGCGAATCAATTATTAGATGAAGCTTGCGAAACCGTTCGGAAAATAGCACATAATATGATTTCGGGAACGCTGACAAAATTTGGTTTAGTTCCAGCATTGAAAGAGTTAAAGCAAAAAATAGAAGAAACCAAAATGCTTCAAATTGAATTAGTTACGCACGGATTGGACAATCGATTGGATAATTCAACCGAAATACAACTCTATCGAATCATACAAGAATTACTCAACAATATATTGAAACATGCGGAAGCTACCGAAGTCACCATTCAACTTTTAAAAAGAGAAGCCGATTTAAACATTATGGTAACCGATAACGGAATTGGATTCGATATAAAAAACCTCACCGATGAAGGTATGGGACTTAAAAGTATCAAAGCACGTGTAGCGGAAATGAATGGAAATGTATTGATCGATTCAAGCCAAGGAAATGGCACAACGATAACACTCGAAATACCTACTTAAAAAATTAATATGGAAAAAAAGAAAGAGATTAATATAATCATTGCAGACGATCATCAAATCGTAATTGACGGACTGAAATCGCTATTGGTGCAACATTCGCACATTAAAATTATTGGCGAAGCATCAAACGGTTTAGAAGCTATTGATTTGATCGAAAAAAACAACATTGACATCGCAGTTTTGGACATTAGCATGCCAGAAATGGATGGCGTAGAAGCAACTAAAATCATTAAGGAAAAACATCCTGGAGTGCAAATTTTAATACTAACCATGCACGATGGAAGCGAATTTATACACGAACTTGTCGAAATTGGCGCCAATGGTTACATCTTAAAAAATAGAGGAAAAGAGGAATTTGTAGAAGCTTTAGAAACCATTGCTAAAGGACAAGAATATCTCAAAGGAAAAGTATTAAATATCTTGGTAGATGCTGTTCGAAAACCCAAGCAAAAAGCGGTTCAGTTTACTAAGCGAGAAAAAGATGTTTTGCGTTTAATTATAGACGAACATACAACGGCACAAATATCAGCAAAACTAAATATTGCACACAGTACTGTAGAAACACATCGTAGAAATTTGATTGAAAAAACAGGCGTAAAAAGCTCGTTAGGCTTAGTTCGATACGCTATTGAAAACGGACATATGTAAAAGATTTTTTATAGTGTAATTCTTAAAACTCCTCAAATTTGGGGAGTTTTTTTGTTCCTTAATATTGATGTTTTCTGGCGTAGTTCATTGGCGCATCTTTGTAGGTATATTAACCTAAAAATCATATACATGAGAAGAGCTTTACTCGTTGGAATTAATGATTACAAACGTTCGCCATTACAAGGTTGTATTCCTGATGCAAAGCGTATGCATGAAGTTATTTCAAAACATGAAAACGGTGATCCAAATTTTGATTGTAAACTGTGGATTTCGAAACCTGATTCGCAAACAATTTTAATAAAAACGCTGAAAAGTAAAATCAATGATCTATTCAATCAAGAAGCAGATGTTGCATTGCTATATTTTTCAGGACATGGTGCTTCTACAACTTTAGGAACTTATTTAGTAACGCAAGATGCTGAAAAATTTAATGAAGGTGTTAGTTTAAGTGAAGTTGTAAGTATGGCAAACAGTTCCAAAGCTACAGAAGTCATCATTATTTTAGATTGTTGTCACAGTGGCGACATTGGAAATTTTTCAGAATTAGGCGAACGAAAAGTGATTCTTCGTGAAGGAGTTTCATTACTAACAGCAAGTAGAGATACACAATATGCTATGGAGCGTGACGGTTTTGGCGTGTTTACCACGATTATTTACGATGCGTTAAAAGGTGGCGCAGCAGATATTTTGGGAAAAGTTAATGTAGCGAGAATGTATAACTATGTAGACATTATGTTAGATTCTTGGAGTCAGCGTCCCATATTCAAATCGCATGTATCTAAAATGATTCCGTTGCGAAATTGCACACCAAAAATTCCATTTGAAACACTACGGAAACTACCAAATTATTTCAGTGAAGACAAAAAAGGAATTCAACTTTCAAAAGAATATACCGCAAGTGCTGATAGTAAAAATGGATTGATAGAAGTGATGTCCGATTTACGGAAATATCACGCCAATGGATTATTAATTCCGTTAGAAACATCTTCTTTAGATGAAGCGGCAGAAAAAGGGAAAGCTTGCGTCTTAACTCCTTTAGGAATTTACTACAAAGACTTAGTCATAAAAAACAGAATATAATGGTTAAGGTAGATGTTATTGTCAATTATTTTGTTGCGTTAGCTGTTCCAAGAATTGTTTTTGTCATTTTAAAAATGACAAAAGAATTTGGTGGTGGACCAGCCATTAATTCTAGTTTGAAAGACATATCATTTCGTTATGGTATGGAAGAGGGAATTGGTGTATTGATTTTTTTAGGAATTCTTCTGTATAATCTGTCAAATCGATTGGTTCACAAATATTATTCTGATAAAATAAAAAAAGAACGCAAAGAAAATAAACTATTGACCAACGAGATTTTAAAACAAATCAATATGTATCCAATCTCTAAACCGTTAAAGCAAAAACTTATATCGGCATACATTTTACAAACCTATTATTAAAAATAAACACCTATGAATCCAGTTACAAAACATCGATTAATTCAGGACATTTTTTTCTCCTTACAAACAAGTCACAGCGCAAAGGAAATGGTAAACATTCTCAGCGGATATGGAGTCACAAACGATTCTATTGCTGATTATACACAAATAGAAATCAAAAAACTACTAGCAACTGCTTCAGATGAAATATTACTTTTAATTGCAGATGATTTACGGATAGATACAACTGATTATGTTATTCAAAAACAGGCTAAAGGAAAAACGACTACAAAAGCTACTAAGAAATTTTTGAAGAAAGTATTTATAAGTCATTCTGCTAAAGACAAGGAAGTTGTGACGAGTTTTATTCAGATTTTAGAAGTAATCGGAATCAACCCAGAAAACATTTTTTGTACTTCTTTAGAAGGTTACGGAACTACTTTGGGAAGTAATTTTATTGAAGAAATTGAAACACGTTTAGATGAAGATGTTTTGGTATTTTTTATGCTTTCGGATAACTTTTATAAATCGCCAATGTGCTTAATAGAAATGGGCGCGGCTTGGGCAAAAACCAAAAGTCAAATTTCTGTGGCAATTACACCATTTGAATTGGGGAAAATGGAAGGTGTTTTCAAGCACTTCCAAGGAATTCAAATTGATAGTGAATATCATTATGATTTACTAAAGGAAACACTAGAAGCAAAATTTAATCTAGAGCCAAAACGTCCGTTAGTTTGGACGCCAAAGCGAAATATTTTTCTAAATATAATTAAGCAACAATTGAAAGAATAACGTCAATTCATTTTTATAATAATAAAACTAATTGGAATCAAAAATAGAAATGGAAACAAGTGAAAAAGAATCATTCGTATCAAACATTTTAATAGCATCAATAACCCTATTGTTTGCTATTAAAAAAAATTACTTTGTCTATTACAAGCCCAGAGCAACCATTTTAATAATTGCCTTTGCATCAATGTATGCTTTTTCTGCAACGGATCACATAGTGGAGTTATTGGTTATCATTTTTTTCTTCGTCTGCTTTTTGGAAGTTGTAGATCGTCTTTTGTGGAAGTATCCACCTTTTTCTTGGATGTTTACAACAGAAGATTTTTCAGGAACTTACAAAGGAACTCAAATAAGTACTCGCTTGGTAAGAATTGGAAAGGTAGCAAACACGAATAATGTTATTTGTAAACAGTTTGATAAATCATTGAATCTTGAAATGGTAATTCATCAAACAGGAAGTAAAATTATAATACACTCTTTTTATTATGATGCTGACGGAAGAAAATCGTCAAAGTCTGAAAGTGATAAAGTTATGATCTCGAAAGGAAAAGACGGAAAACACTTTACACTTTCATATCATTATGGAAATATCGGCGTATTAAAAAAAGGAGGTCATCATGGAACAACAATCCTAAAGTTTATAAAACTACCGCGTACTATTAAAATTGAAGGTGGTTATTACACGAATCGAGCTCAGCAAACACGTGGTGAATTTAAGGATTTGGCAAGAGAAAGTAAGCAAACAATACATCCTTTTTAAGGGATTTTATGTTTTAAGATTAATTAAAATTTCAGCTAGAGAATCAATAATAGATAGTTTTAAAGAATAAAAATAGTGGAAGAAAATAATAAAATAATTAAAAAAAAGGATTTCAAAGGAGGCTTATATCTTCTAGTAAAAGCAAACATTGTATTCGGAATTCTATTATTGACTGTTCATGAAAATTACTTTATATACTATAAAACACAAGCTGTGTTAGCATTAATAATAATTACTTCTTTCTTAATTTTTCTTTTTCGTAAAAGTGATTTTTCAGCTCCAATAATTGCATTACTCCTAATTGGATATCTAGAAATAGTAGACCTTTATTTATGGCGATATGAACCTTTTACATCTATGTTTACTATAGAAGACTTTTCAGGAACTTATAATGGAAGTAAAGTTAGTGAATATGTTGCAATGAAAGAAGTGGATAACGGTTTAAATAGCACTCGGTATATAGAGAAAGAAATTAATAATCCTTCAAAATTTACTTTAAAAATAAATCAGACAGGTAGCAAGATCAGTATTCATTCTTTTTGTTATAAGCAAGATAAAGATAAAATTCATGAATCTAAAAGTGATAAAATTGTCATAAACAAAATAGAGAATGAGGAAAACTATGAGCTAATCTATCATTTTAAAGATATTGGGACTCCTAAAAATGGAAGGTATTCTGGAACAGCAAACTTAAATGTTAAAAGAGAAACAGAAGGTTTCTCAATAGAAGGTGGTTTTTATACGAACAGAAAC
This sequence comes from Kordia antarctica, assembly GCF_009901525.1. Lineage (NCBI taxonomy): Bacteria > Pseudomonadati > Bacteroidota > Flavobacteriia > Flavobacteriales > Flavobacteriaceae > Kordia > Kordia antarctica. Next base: position 2,472,209 of record NZ_CP019288.1, on the reverse strand, counting down.
CCACAAACACGTGGAAATTTTGTTGATTTAAGAAGGATACAAAACAGTGAATTAAGTCCTTTTAATACTTCTCGCTATCTAAGGAATTAAAATTTTCTTTTATCAAATCAAAATACGTGGCACTTTTCTTGATACATCATGGCAACAATAAAAACCATTTTATGAAGCCAAAAATTACACTATCAATGCTCTTATGCTTGCTTATATTCAGTCTTTCGAATGCACAAGGAAAATTAAACAAAGCAAAAAAAGATTTATCAGGAAGCAATTCAGGTAGTAATTCTTCAAGTTCTTGGAGTGATGATGATGACGGCGGAAATGATAATGCAGGTTATTTTGATAGTGTATTTATCGAAATTGCCTATCATGTAACGATAGGAGTTTTGCTTGGAGAAATGGAATCGCGCTATTTTTATGAATATCCATATTCAGATGGTTCGCATGGTGAATACTCACTCTTTACACAAGATTATCCGCTAAAACGAAATCAATTCATAATTTCCAATACATTTTTTGCAAGCGGAAAAGAATTCTATGGAAATGACTTAAAACTAAATTTCAGATTTATTCCATTACTTGGTGTAGAAGCAAGTCATTTGCGTTTCTTTGAGCGAACTCCGAAAGTAGAATTAGGCGTAACCTCATTTATGATAAACTACTATCGTGTTCGTGAAAAATATGTCACAGCATATTGGGGAATTGGCGCAACACACGTTGGAAATGGCGTTGATGAAACAGGACTTGCCTATCAAATTGGCGTAGATGTGTATCTCAAAAAGCCATTCAGTTTAGGAGTTTTTTGGAAGCAAAGTTTAATAAATGATTCATCTGTAGATGAATTCAAATTATTGGCGCGTTATCACATGAAACGATTCTCCATTCATGGAGGTTTCAATCATTATCAACTTGGAAGCGTATCAATAAATGCTATGGGATTCGGCGTTGATTATCGTTTTTAAATAGGTTGGAAAAGATTATTTTTTCCCGCCAAGGAAACTACCAATTAAGGCAACCAATCCAAGTCCGATAGCAAAATAAGAATTTGTATTATCTTGACCTTCGATTTTTACGACAGCCAAATCAACAGAGGTTTCTGGCATAATCATCGTGTAGACTCCATATCCAATTAAAATAATTCCAACAATTAACAATACTAATTTTACAGACTTATTCATGGTTGTTTTAGTTTTAAATTACTGTGTAATATATGAAATAAAAACATAAAAAAAGCGCATTGAACTTTCAATGCGCTTTTGAATATAAATTGTAAACGCTGTTTTTTTTGTCTCTATTCTAACATCTAACATCTAACAGCGTAGCGATCTTATATCTCTTTAAAATTTATCCTTTAATAACTCCTCTTGAAATTACAATTTTCTGAATCTCAGAAGTTCCTTCGTAAATCTGTGTAATTTTTGCATCACGCATCAAACGCTCCACGTGGTATTCTTTCACAAAACCGTTTCCACCATGAATCTGTACAGCCTCAACTGTATGTTCCATCGCAACTTTAGAAGCATATAATTTTGCCATTGCGCTAGACATATCGTAGTTGTTTCCTTGATCTTTATCCCAGGCAGCTTTCATTACCATATGACGCGCAGCAGTAATATCTGTGTACATATCAGCCAATTTAAAAGCAATAGCTTGATGATTGCAAATTTCAGTTCCAAAAGCTTTGCGTTCTTTCGAGTATTTCAATGCTAATTCGTATGCTCCAGCAGCAATTCCTAACGCTTGTGCAGCAATACCAATGCGTCCACCAGAAAGTGTTTTCATTGCAAACTTAAATCCAAAACCATCTTCTCCAATACGATTCTCTTTCGGAACTTTTACATCATTAAACTGTAATGTATGTGTGTCGCTTCCGCGAATTCCTAACTTGTCTTCTTTTGGTCCAATGTGAAATCCGGGCGTTCCTTTCTCAACAATAAATGCGTTAATTCCGTGGTGTCCTTTTTCTCTATCTGTTTGTGCAATCACTAAATATACATCAGCGCGTCCACCGCTAGTAATCCAGTTTTTAGTACCGTTAATTACATAATGATCACCTTTGTCAATTGCTGTAGTTTGCTGTGAAGTTGCATCACTTCCAGCTTCTGGTTCGCTCAAGCAAAAAGCACCAACATTTTCGCCAGTCGCTAATTTCGTTAAGTACTTTTGTTTTTGATCTTCAGTTCCATACGCTTCTAATCCGTAGCATACCAATGAATTATTTACAGATACAATTACAGAAGCCGATGCATCAATCTTAGACAATTCTTCCATAATCAATACATACGAAATTGCGTCCATTCCGCTTCCTCCGTATTTAGGATCAACCATAATTCCCAAAAATCCTAATTCGCCCATTTTGTGAACCAATTCTTGTGGAAATTCTTGTTTATTGTCACGCTCTATAACACCTGGGAGCAACTCCGTTCTTGCGAAGTCTCTTGCGGCATCACGAATCATGATATGTTCCTCTGTAAGATTAAAATCCATAACTATATATTGTATTAATAAATTTTTAAAAAAGTGGAACAAAGATAATTCTAAAATAGTAAATTTTCAATAATAAGTGCGCATTTCTGAGAATCTTCGATTTTAATGACATAGAATTCTAAATATTATCTTAAAAATGAAATTATAATAGTAAAATTTGAATAATTTAGTAAAATGATTTCATACAAAGTGATTGGAGTAATGTCGGGAACTTCGCTCGATGGAATTGATTTGGCATATATACATTTTCAAAAAGAAGCACAGTGGAGTTTTAAAATTCTCGAAGCTGAGACAATTCCGTATGCAAAAACACTAGAAAACAAACTTCGAGAAGCCATTCATTATGAAAAAGAAAAACTAGCCGAGTGTGATACTTCATACACAAAATACTTAGCAGAAACGATTCAATCGTTCATAAAAAAACATAAAATTACGGAAATTGATGCGGTTTGTTCACACGGACACACCATTTTGCATCAACCTGAAAACGGAATTACCTATCAAATCGGGAATCAAGAAATTTTAGCTTCACTCATACAACAAAAAGTAGTCTGCGATTTCAGAGTACAAGATGTGAAACTTGGCGGGCAAGGCGCGCCGTTAGTGCCAATTGGCGATGAATTATTATTTCCTGAATATGATTATTGTTTAAATTTGGGCGGATTTGCGAATGTGTCTTTTCATAAAGATGGAAAACGGATTGCATACGATATTTGTCCTGTAAACATTGTATTAAACAAATATGCAAAGCAGCTTGGATTTGCCTATGATGACAAAGGAAATCTTGCCAAATCAGGAACGTATTTGTTAGCTTTAGGTTCAGAATTAAGTAATATTCCCTATTACAAACAACAACCACCAAAATCACTTGGCTTGGAATGGGTTCAAAAAGAAATATTCCCACGATTAGAAGCTTCTCGCCGAAAAGAAATAGACCTATTACGAACATTTACAGATCATATTGCACTACAAATTGCGCGTAATTTCAAAATTCGAACCAAAATATTAGTCACTGGTGGCGGCGCATACAATGATTATTTACTAGCAAAAATTAAATTTTACAAAGAAGTAAACCTAGTAAAACCAGCTGATGAACTCATTGAATACAAGGAAGCAGTGATCTTTGGTTTCTTGGGTATTTTGCGTTTGCGCGATGAGGTAAACTGTTTAAAAAGTGTAACTGGAGCCACTAAAAACCATAGTTCAGGAAAAATTTATAATCTTAAAGTAAATTAAGCTAAAATATGTGAACAATTTTTATATTTGTCTGAATTGAAACAACATGCCAATAAAACCTTATTTAATTGAAGAAACTACTCAAAATATACGAAAATAAAGCACCTGAAATAGTATTCAACTGGAAAGATCCTGAAACGAATGCAGAAGGTTGGACAGTTATTAACTCACTTCGCGGTGGCGCAGCAGGTGGCGGAACACGAATGCGAAAAGGATTGGATATGAACGAAGTACTTTCATTAGCAAAAACAATGGAAGTAAAATTTACGGTTTCTGGACCATCAATTGGTGGTGCAAAATCTGGAATTAACTTTGATCCGCAAGATCCAAGAAAAAACGGCGTCTTAAAACGTTGGTACAGCGCAGTTGCACCATTACTGAAAAGTTACTACGGAACTGGTGGCGATTTGAATGTAGATGAAATTCATGAAGTAATTCCAATCACGGAAGATAGCGGCGTTTGGCATCCGCAAGAAGGCGTTTTTAACGGACACTTTAAGCCAACGGAAGCTGATAAAATAAACAGAATTGGACAATTGCGACTAGGCGTAATTAAAGTCATTGAAAGTCCAAAATATTCTCCAGAAGTTTCCCGAAAATATACAATTGCCGATATGATTACGGGATTTGGAGTTGCAGAAGCAGCACGCCATTTCTATGATATTTATGGCGGATCTATTAAAGGAAAACGTGCTATTGTACAAGGATTTGGAAATGTTGGAGCTGCCGCAGCCTATTATTTAGCACAAATGGGCGCAAAAGTTGTCGGAATTATAGACAGCGTTGGTGGCGTTATCAATGAAGAAGGATTTTCGTATGAAGAAATAAAAGACTATTTCTTAAAAAAAGATGGAAATACGCTTGTGGCAGACAATATGATTTCGTTTGAAGAAATGAACAAACGTATTTGGGAATTGCCAACAGAAATTTTCGCACCGTGTGCAGCATCACGATTAATCACGCAAGATCAAATTGATAAAATGATTGATACAGGTTTGGAAGTAATTACTTGTGGCGCAAATGTACCGTTTGCTGACAAAGAAATTTTCTTCGGACCAATTATGGAACATGCCGATCAAAAAGTAAGTTTAATTCCTGACTTTATCTCCAACTGTGGAATGGCGCGCGTATTTGCCTATTTCATGGAACGTAGAGTTCAAATGACGGATGATGCCATATTTGAAGATACTTCTAAAACCATTAAAAAAGCATTGCAAAATACATTCAAACGAAATGCTTCAAAAGTAGACGTTAGTAAAACTGCTTTTGAAATTGCCTTGAAAGAATTAATATAACTAACCAACTATAAAAATTACAAATGGAATCAGCAATAATTGCCGTATTTGTCATAGGATATTTAGCCATAACCTTAGAGCACAACATTAAAATAGATAAACTTATTCCCGCATTAGCCATGATGGCGATTTGTTGGGCGTTTATCTCTTTCGGAATCGGAGACTTTCAAAATTGGTTTGATTCTGGAGCACATGCTTTGGTAGGTGGAGAAAATGGTTTTGGAAAATTACCAGTTGATTTGAAGATGCATCAAATGGAAGAATCCTTATTGCATCATTTAGGGAAAACCGCAGAAATATTAGTGTTCTTGCTTGGGGCAATGACCATTGTAGAAATCATTGATTACTTTGATGGGTTTGCAACTATTAAAAGTTTTATCAAAACACGAAGTAAAAAACGTGTCTTATGGATTTTTGCTTTCTTAGCATTCGTCTTATCTGCAATCATTGACAACCTTACGGCGACAATTGTATTGATTTCCATATTACAAAAAATTATTGGAGACAGAAATATTCGTATTTGGTATGCAGGTTTAATAATCATTGCGGCAAATGCTGGTGGAGCTTGGTCGCCAATTGGAGATGTGACCACAACTATGTTATGGATTGGTGATAAAGTATCAACAGGGAAACTCATAGGATACTTATTCATTCCATCTTTATTATGTATGTTAGTGCCAACGTTTATTGCATCGTTCTTAAAGCCTTTTCAGGGAAATCTTCCAGATGAAGAAAAAAGTGCAAGCGATAAAAAACCACATCGTTTTGGGCCAACAATGTTATACTTAGGATTGTCAGCAATCGTGTTTGTACCAGTCTTTAAAGTAGTAACACACTTGCCTCCATATGTTGGAATGATGTTGTCATTATCCGTTGTAGCGATATTTGCAGAATTATACAGTAACACAAAATTCAGTATGTCTGCAGTTGGAGCAAATGAAGGACATGAAGATGTTGAGTCAGATGCATTATCTGCGCATCACAGCCCGGTACATCATTCGTTATCAAAAATTGAATTGCCAAGTATCTTATTCTTCTTAGGAATATTAATGGCAGTTGCAGCATTAGAATCCTTAGGAATCCTTTATGGATTTGCAGGTTCGTTAAAAGCTTCGACACCACAATTAGGTACAGAAATGGCTGCTGGTGGCGTTTCAGATTTAGTAATCCTATTGCTTGGAGTTGGTTCGGCAGTAATTGATAATGTGCCTTTAGTTGCAGCGAGTTTAGGAATGTTTACAGAACCATTAGATCACGAATTATGGCACTTTATAGCATTTGCGGCAGGAACTGGTGGAAGTATGTTAATCATTGGTTCTGCGGCAGGAGTTGTTGCAATGGGAATGGAAAAAATAGACTTTTTCTGGTACTTTAAAAAGATTTCATGGTTAGCACTCATTGGATTTTTAGTAGGTTCAGCAGCATTTATGGTCATACGAACCTTATTCTAAAATATACTTAAATAAAAAAATAAACGTTATATAGTTTAAATCAAAAAATACATATGTTGCTACTACGAACAACTAAATATCTTCAGAATACTGCAGAAGCAGTTAACGATGCAATTAGCGAAGAAGAAAAACTTTCCATTTATAAAATGGTGGTCGATGGAGGAATTGGAAGTATTGTCATTATAAGCGTATTATTCGTCTTATTGGCAGTAGCACTTTACATTTATTTCGAACGTTTGTTTGCTATCAAAGCAGCTTCCAAAATTGACAAAAACTTCATGAATCAAATTCGTGACAATGTTTCTAGCGGTAAAATTGACGCTGCTAAAATGTTATGTGCACAAACAGATTCGCCAGTAGCGCGCTTAACAGCAAAAGGAATTTCAAGAATTGGAAAGCCATTAGAAGATATCAATAAAGCTATTGAAAACGCTGGAACATTAGAAGTTTACAAGCTAGAAAAAAACGTAAGTATCTTGGCAACTGTAGCTGGAGCCGCACCAATGATTGGTTTCTTAGGAACCGTAATTGGTATGATTTTAGCGTTCCATCAAATGGCAACAAGTGGCGGTCAAGCCGAAATGGGCTCGTTAGCAGGCGGAATTTACACAGCGATGACAACAACGGTTGCTGGTTTAATTGTGGGAATTATTGCCTATATTGGATACAACCATTTAGTAGTGAAAACTGATAAAGTAGTGCATCAAATGGAAGCAAATGCAGTAGACTTCTTAGATTTATTAAACGAACCTGTATAATTCTTTTCTATGAGATTAAAAGGGAGAAATAAAGTAAGTCCAGAATTTAGCATGTCGTCCATGACAGATATCGTATTTCTATTATTGGTATTTTTTATGTTGACAGCAAATTCGCCAAACGCACTAGATTTACTCTTGCCAAAAGCAAAAGGAAAATCAACAAACACGCAGAATGTTGCGGTTAGTATTAAGAAAAATTTAGAAATATATATAGATTCAGATCGAATTAGAGAAGGAGAAATTGAAGCGAAGCTAAAACAAGAATTAGCAGGACAAGTTGAGCCAACAATTATATTAAGAGTAGAAGAAGGTGTGCCCATTGAAAAAGCAGTTTACGTTTTGGATATTGCAAACAGAAACAAATACAAAATCATTTTAGCGGTTCGACCTAAATAATGGGTTTGCTAGAAACTAATAACAGAAAGTTCAACCTACCACTTGTATTTATTATAGGTGTAATATTTCTAATTGCGCTTGCATATTTTGCTAACTATTTGGAAAACATTCCGAAAAATGCATTAGATTTAGAATTACCGAAAGCAGTTGATGCTGAATCTGATGAAAAATCAGTTACAATTTACATCGCTGAAAATTTGGAAATTCATATAGATTCCATACAAGTAATTGAAGCTGATGTAGAAGAAGAATTGAAGATATTATTTGAAGGAAATGAAAGTCCGACAATTATATTAAAAGTAGCAGAAGGCGTTCCAATTGAAAAAGCGGTTAACATTCTTGATATTGCAAACAATAATCGATACAAGATTATTCTAAATGTACAAACACAATGAAAAAAGAGACTTTTCCATCAAATACAAATAAAGAGCATAAGCGAGATTCTGCCATTATAACAACGGTTATTATGGTGTTGGTTTTATTGCTAATGTTTGTTTTTGGATTAACTTCTTTAAATCCGCCACCAGAAAGTGGTATTGCTGTAAACTTTGGAACAACTGATACTGGAAGTGGTAATGTGGAAACGAAAGATGCGTTAAAACCTGATACTGCGCCAACAGAGACTGAAGAAGTGGAAGAACCGCAGGAAACAGAGCCAGAAACGGAAGAACAACCAGAAACGACACCAGAAGAAACGGAAACAGAAGAAGTTTTAACACAAAATAATGAAGAAGCAATTGCAATAAAAAAAGCTGCAGACGCCAAGAAAAAAGCGGATAAAGAAGCGAAAGAAGCAAAAGCGGAAGCTGACCGAGTTGCCAAAGAAAAACGAGAAGCTGAAGAAAAAGCGCAAAAAGAGCGTGATAAGAAAAAAGCAGATTTAGATGCCATGATGAATGGTGTTAATAATGCTGACGGAAAAGAAGAAGAAGGCGAAGGTCCAGACGATGGAAAAGGAAATAAAGGTGATCCAAACGGAGATCCGTATGCAGCAAGTTATTATGGAGCGCCAGGTTCAGGTACAGGCGGACAAGGTGGTTTTGGATTGAATGGAAGAAGTAAAATTAGCGGAAATCCTATTCAACAAAATTGTAACGAGTATGGAAGAGTTGTGGTTGAAATCGAAGTCGATAAGAGTGGCAAAATAACCAAGATCAAAGCTGGAGCTAAAGGATCTACTAATACTGCTGACTGTTTAATTGAAGCTGCTGAAAAAACAGCACGTACCTATAAATGGAATGCTGATGATAAAGCTCCTATAAAACAAGTTGGTTTTATAGTTATAAATTTCAAGTCAAATTAGATTTTTTTCAATTTTACATGAATTACGAAGAAACCTTAGATTGGTTGTATCATCAACTGCCTTTTTTTCAGCGTCAAGGCGCGAAAGCATTCAAAAAAGATATAGATAATAGTGTAAAACTTGCACAACATTTACAATCTCCTGAAAAGAAATTTAAAAGTATTCATGTTGCAGGAACGAATGGAAAAGGTTCTACAAGTCATATGCTTGCTTCTATTTTGCAAGAAGCTGGATATGCTGTCGGGTTATATACATCGCCACATTTAAAAGATTTTAGAGAGCGAATTCGTGTCAACGGAAAAATGGCAAGTAAGCAATTCGTAATTCAATTCGTAAAAAAAAACAAATCATTTTTAGAAACGGAAAAGCTTTCATTTTTTGAAATGACAGTCGGAATGGCGTTTGATTATTTCGCCAAGAAAAAAGTAGATATCGCAGTCATTGAAGTTGGTTTGGGCGGACGATTAGATTCTACCAATATTATCACGCCAGAAGTAAGTGTCATTACAAACATAGGTTTTGATCATGTTGGGTTTTTGGGCGATACATTGCCTAAAATAGCTTTTGAAAAAGCGGGAATCATCAAAAAAAACATTCCTGTTGTTATAGGAGAATATCACGAAGAAACATTTCCTGTATTTACGGAAAGAGCCAACGAAGAGCAATCCGAATTATATCTAGCAGAAAAAACAATCACAGAAAAGTATCAAATAGATTTATTAGGCGATTATCAGCAGAAAAATTACAAATCTGCAGTACAAGCTGTCCGATTGCTAAAAGGCTTCCACATAGAAGAAAAGCACATCAAAAACGGATTGCGGAATGTGGTTGCCAACACAAACTTACAAGGAAGATGGCAAATTCTAAGCAAATCTCCAAAAGCCATCTGTGACACGGCGCACAATAAAGAAGGTTTGGAGTTGACTATGCAACAATTGCAAAAAGAAAATTTTGAGCAATTACACATTGTTTTTGGTGTTGTAAAAGATAAAGATTTGGTAAATGTTTTACCGTTAATGCCTAAAAATGCTATCTATTATTTCTGTTGCCCAAAAATAATTCGTGGTTTAGTTGCTTCGGAATTACAAGAAAAGGCAGCGCAACATAATTTAAAAGGAAATGTATACGATTCAGTTTCAGAAGCATATCATACAGCAAAAACAAACGCTACAAACAAGGATGTCATTTATATTGGAGGAAGTACATTTGTAGTCGCAGAAATAGTTTAAATTTTTCAGTTTAAATTTTGCCAAATATAAAATCTATTCTATATTTGCATCCGCAATAAGGGCGATTAGCTCAGTTGGTTCAGAGCATCTGCCTTACAAGCAGAGGGTCACTGGTTCGAATCCAGTATCGCCCACTTTACTTACCTTATTGAAACGAAATTGAATTTCGGGCGATTAGCTCAGTTGGTTCAGAGCATCTGCCTTACAAGCAGAGGGTCACTGGTTCGAATCCAGTATCGCCCACAAAAAAGCTTCTCTTTGTGAGAAGCTTTTTTTAGTTTACAATAATTCCAAAATCCGTTCCAACGCCATTCCGCGTGAACCTTTAATGAGTAATGTGCTGCTTTTTAGTTTTGAGAAATTAGCCTTTAACTCTTCAAAAGTAGGGTAGATGACCGTTTTTTTATTCGTGCTGATGGTTTTTCCGAAGTTTTCTCCTATCAAATATATTTTATCTATATGTAAAGAAGTAACATAATCGGTTATAAATTGATGTTCTTCCTTTGCGCTATTTCCCAATTCGAACATATCTCCTAAAAAAGCAATTTTAGAAGTATCGGTTAAGTTTGAAAAGTTATCCAAAGCGGCTTTCATGCTTGTAGGATTTGCATTGTAAGCGTCTAAAATAACTTTATTGGTATTCTTATTGATGATTTGCGATCTATTGTTAGAAGGAATATAGGTTTCAATAGCTTCTTTTATATCTTTTAATTCAACACCGAAATAAGTTCCAATAGCAATTGCAGCTGCGATGTTAGAAAAATTATAAGCACCAATCAGTTGACTTTGAATAGTTGTGTTATCTATCGTAGCACAAACCATAGGATCTGCGCTTATAAAATGAATTGTGAGTTCATTTTCTTCAGATCTTCCAAAGTTAAAGTTGTTTACGTCACGAGTTCTTTCTACTTGTTTAGGATCTTCTCCGTTGACAAAAATGAATTTATTGTTCGCTTTTAAATACTCATATAATTCACTTTTCCCAAGAATAACGCCTTCCATACTTCCAAAACCTTCTAGGTGCGCTTTTCCAAAGTTGGTGATATAACCGTAATCGGGTTCAGTAATAGTACTTAAAAAAGCAATTTCTTCTAAATGATTTGCGCCCATTTCTATAATTCCGATTTCCGTAGCTGAGTTCATAGAAAGCAGCGTTAATGGAACACCAATATGATTGTTTAGATTTCCTTTTGTGGCAGTTGTTGTAAACTTTTTAGACAATACTGCATTTATTAATTCCTTGGTAGTCGTTTTTCCGTTACTTCCCGTAAGCGATATGATAGGAATGTTTAATTGCTTCCGATGGTAATTGGCAAGTTGCTGAAGCGTTTCCAACACATTGTTAACAAGGATAGTGCGTTCCGATGAAACATACGCTTCTTCATCAATAATAACATATGCAGCGCCTTTTTCTAAAGCATCATTCGCATAGCTATTTCCATTGAAATTATCGCCTTTTAAAGCAAAGAAAATACAGTTAGGCGTTATGTTTCTCGAATCAGTAGAAACGGTTGGATGCTTTTTAAAAATTGTATATAATTCTGGAATCATTTTTTAAATCAGATTAATGTTTAAACGAAAAAAAGCCCTGAATGTATCAGGGCTTTTTCTAGTACTATACATAAAATGTATGTAATTATTATTTTCTTGGTCTTTTGTTTCCTTGTGATTTAGAACCAACTCTAGACATTGCGCATCTAAATCCAATATAAGAAGTTGCCATATATTCTGGGAACGCTCTTCTTTGCGCAGGATCAATCCAGTATGCTCTATCTTTCCATGAACCACCTTTGTATACACGAACATTATCGTCAATTAATGTAGTTCTTGAGTCAGACTTATCAAATTGTCTAACCATTCCTGTTGAATCAGAATCTACAACGTGTTTTGGTGCGTTGTACATACGTTTTGCATCAGATTCTCCACCTTCATCATCATCGTTGAATCGGTCAAAATATCTTGAAGAAGCAGTATCTCCATCTCGGTAGTTTCTGTTGTCAGACTTACTAAAGTTTGTTCTTAAGTACGTTTCTTTCTCGTCAACATCAACTTGTGCTAATTGACCAGGAAGATTTCTTGCCATAATTCTACCATTTGCTAACGTATCATATTTTATACTTCCAGCTTCAACAATTTCAACAGTTCCTTGATCGTTGATTTTATTTTTTGTGTACACATTTCCACGATAGTAGTTGAAATCATTTGCTTCATCGTCAACAATTGGACGATATACATCAGCAACCCATTCTGCTACGTTACCAGCCATATCATATAATCCGTGATCATTTGGAGGATATGATTTTACTCTTGCAGTAATATCAGCACCATCATCAGACCAACCTGCGATTCCACCGTAATCTCCTTTTCCTTGTTTGAAGTTTGCTAACTGATCTCCACGTCTTTTTCTGTTTCCGCTTCTTGTAAACTCACCTTTCCAAGGATATTTTTTACGACCACGTACATTGTTGTACTCTCTTAATCCATCTAAACCTTTAGCAGCATATTCCCACTCAGCTTCTGTTGGTAAACGATATTCTGGCAAAATTACTCCAGAAGTACGTTTAGCGTAAACGTTTGTGTCTGCATCTGTAGAATCTTTCGATTTCTTACTCGCTTTGTCAGCAATTCTACCTTTATAATCATCAATCTTACCACCGTAAGTTTCTTTAGGTCTTGTTAAATAAGCTTCTGTACTAAATGTGCTTCCTGCTTCAATACTATCCGTTTTTACACCTTTAGCAATATAGCCTTCGCGTTCTAATACAGATTCGTTCACTCTATCAGTTCTCCACTGACAAAATTGAACTGCTTGAATCCAGTTTACACCAACTACTGGGTAATCAGCATATCCGGGATGTCTTAAATAGTTTGTTGTCATCGTTTCGTTAAATCCTAAACGATCTCTCCAAACCAGAGTATCAGGTAAAATACCTGTATAAATGTTTCTGTAACTTGGGTCATCTGGAGGAAAAACACTTTTTGTCCAATATAAGTACTCTGTGTACATTAAATTGGTAACTTCTGTTTCATCCATATAAAAGGATTGCACATGTTGTTGATTTGGAGTATTATTCCAATCGTGCATAGGATCATCTTGGGTTTTCCCCATTGTAAAGGTTCCACCTTCCACAAATACCAATCCAGGAGCAGTTTCCTGATCCTTGTATTTAGTGTTGGCTGTAAATCCACCGTCTTTACCGTCAATTCGCCAACCTGTGGCTCTTGAAGTATTATTTGATGATGATCTTTTACAACTAAAAAATCCTAATGAAACTACTGCGAGAAGTAGTATAATTTTTATTGAACGCTTTTTCATAGTCAAGACTTGAGTATTGAAAGAAATTTGGGTTTGCAATATAGCAATTAAAGGTAAAATATCAAGATTTATTTCAAAATTTAATAAGTTGTTTTACCAGCATCACAAATATTAATAGTTTTGATATAACGAGTACAGTTGTTATTTATTATTCTTAATTTTGTTTTTTTGATAAAATAGCTAAAACATTGAATACTATTTCGATTCATTTACCGTTAAATATGCAATGAAAAAAAAACTTACTTTCCTTATAGGTATCCTTTTTATAAGTGCTCAAGCTCAAAATAAGCACTTTGATTTAGTGTGGAATGATACACCAGCTCAGTTTTCTAACGAAAGTTCAACGATTACGTTGCCTACATTTACCAAAGAATATTTTGTGTATAATGACAATGCTACTATTAGTTTTATAGCACAATGGAGTGATGATCGGAGCGTAAATAAAAATTCAATTCGGATTGAAAATGTTGCATATGGAACTATGTCTAATCAGAATTTAGGCGCAATTGACAAACGAAAATTGCCAACAACTATCAAATTTCAAATTTCAAATTCTAGTGCCAGAGGTGAAAATGCACATGTGTTAATTGTTTCTCCATTAATTAATGAGAACGGAATTGTTAAGAAAGTGCTCAGTTTTGATGTGAGTTATAATTTTCTTGCCAGAAGACCGAATTCTGTATTCAAAAATAGCGAAGCGGTTACTAATTCCGTATTAGCAAGTGGAAACTTCTATAAATTTTCTTTGGAAGAATCAGGGATTTATAGACTAAATGCGGATTTCTTAAATCAATTAGGCTTAAATACGGGAAACATCAATCCGAGAAAAATAAAAATCTATGGAAATGGCGGACGCATGATTCCACATTTGAATAGTTTAAACGAACATTTTGACGTTATTGAAAACGCGATCACAGTTGTTGGCGAAGAAGATGGACAATTTAATGCAGAAGATTATGTATTATTTTATGCTGAAGGACCAAAAAAGTGGAATTCAGATAGTCAAACACATATCAATGCGTATTCGAACAAAACATATTATTACATTACTGCGGATGGTTCGCAAGATGGAAAACGAATTGCAGAAGCAATGCAACCTACAGGAACTCCAGATGTAACAATAACGCAATTTGATGACTATCAATTTCATGAATTAGACAATGCTAATATTGTAAAATTAGGAAGAAGATGGTTTGGAGAAATATTTAATATTGATACTGAACAAACATTCGATTTTACACTGCAAAACTTAGTTGCTACTGAACCTGTTAGCATCGGAATAAAGCCAGCAGCAATATCAAATGGTACAACTTCAATGTCTACATTAATAAATGGACAACCAGCTGAAGACACAAATGGACAATCGATATTTAACTTTAGTTTTTCGCCAATAAATGCTTCTTCATACGCTACACAACACATCAGTTCAGGATTGCCGCCAGAAAGACAAGGATTAATAGAAGAAGAAGTAACGGTAAGTTCTGAAAATTTAAGCATTACGCTCAACTATCAAAATAATGGTGTTGCAGGTTCTGTAGGATATTTAGATTACATCACAGTCGCATCAACACGAACGTTGACAGGAGTTGATGAGCAATTTAAGTTTCGTTATAACGATGCAGGAAGTATATTGGGAATTGGCGAATTTGTCATTTCTAATGCTTCTAATATTGCGCAAGTTTGGGACGTAACAGACATATGGAATGTAAAAAAAGTGACCAATGATGCAAGTGCGAATACCTTTTCTTTTGCAGCTTCTATGGGCGAAATCAGAGAATATATTGCGTTAGATACAACTGTATTTCTAACGCCAACGCTAGAGCCAAATAGTTTAGTTGTAAATCAAGACTTAAAAGGAACCATTTTCGCAACTGGAGATGTTGAATACATTATCATCTCGCCAGAAGCTTTTGTCACACAAGCGGAACGTTTAGCTGATTTTCACAGAAATAACTCAGGAATGATTGTAAAAGTGGTAACGCTAAAAAGCATTTACGCTGAGTTCAACACAGGAAATCCTGATATTGGAGCCATTCGTAACTTTCTAAAATATGTATATGACAATGCAAGCACTGATGAAAATAAGATAAAATATGTTTGTATGTTTGGTGACGCTTCTTATGATTACAAAGATAGAATAGAAGGAAACACCAACATTGTTCCTGTATATCATGCCTATGATAGTTTTAACTTGACAAGAGGTTATATGACAGACGATTTTTATGGAATGATGGATGAAGAAGAAGGAACAATGTTCATTACTGATCGTTTAGATATTGCTTTTGGAAGAATGCTTATTTTGGATGCGAATCAAGCAAAAAAAATGGTTGATAAAACACTTTCCTATTACGCTAAAGAATCGTACGGAAGATGGAGAAATACAGTAACTATTATTTCAGATGATGCTCAAAACAATTCTGACAAAGACTTAGAAGTCGATTTAGATGCTTTAGGAAATACCATCGCGCAAAACAAACCATTTATCAATATAACTAAAATTCATGCAGATGCGTATGTACAAGAATCGTCAGCTGCAGGTGAGCGTTATCCGGAAGTAAAAGAAGCTATAAAAGATAACATCGCATTAGGTTCATTAGTGGTGAATTACTTTGGACATGGTGGAGAAGATGGATTATCTGGAGAACGAATATTCGAAAAAGGAGATTCACAAGAATTGACCAACGAATGTAGGCTTCCATTATTTATCACAATTACTTGTGAATACACTCGATTTGACAATCCGCTGCGGCAAACAGCAGGAGAATTCATGTTTTGGAATGAAAATGGCGGCGCAGTTTCATTACTAACTACCACGCGACAAATATTTCAAAACGTAGGTGTAAGTATCAATCAATTACTTGCCAGGTATTTATTCTCGTATGGTTCTAACGAATATTTGCCAATATCAGAAGCGTTACGCCAAACAAAAACATTAGTAACTACAAGTAACAAAAGAACGGTATTTTACATTGGAGATCCTGCATTAAAACTGGCAATTCCGAAACCAAGAGTAAACCTAACGGCAATAAACGATGTGCCAATTACACAACCAACAGATACGCTAAAAGCACTCAGCAAAGTAAAAATGGCAGGAAACATTACTGACGAATTTGGAAATCTGCTCAACACATACAACGGAACTGTATTCTCAGCAATCTATGACAAAAAAATTCAGCGTCAAACCTTAGCAAATGACTTTCCATTTGTATTAGACTTTGAAACATTGGGCGAAATCATATTCAGAGGAAAAGCAGCAGTAGTTGACGGAAATTTCGAATTTGAATTTGTAGTGCCAAGAGACATCACAATTCCAGTAGGAAACGGTAGAATCAGTTTCTATGCAGAAAAAAACGATATTTTAGAAGATCATACAGGATTCAACGAAAGTTTCAAAGTTGGAGAACTCAATGAAAATGCACCAATTGACAATGAAGGTCCGCTCGTAAACTTATTCATGAATGATGAAAGTTTTGTTTCTGGTGGAATTACGAACGAATCACCATTTCTACTAGCCAAACTATCAGATGATAACGGAATCAATACTGCAAGTGGAATTGGACATGATATTATAGCAATACTTGATGGAGATGAAGTCAATCCGTTTGTCTTAAACGATTATTACGAAACAGAATTAAACGATTACACAAAAGGAATTGTAAAATTTCCATTGCGCGATTTAGAAGAAGGAACACATACATTATTACTAAAAGCGTGGGACGTATATAACAATTCGGCAACGACCGAAATACAATTTACAGTATTCAACGAAAACAACTCGCTGACCATTAACAATGTATTAAACTATCCAAATCCTTTTGTGAGCTACACAGAATTTTGGTTCAATCATAACAGTTCTAGCGAACTTGACATCATGGTACAAGTATTTACAATTTCTGGAAAAGTTGTACGCACACTTATTGGGAAGTCAAATGCTGGAGCTAGTAGTAAGAATTCCAGTTCGTTATCAAGAGATATTGTGTGGGACGGGAAAGATGATTTCGGAGATAAATTAGCAAAAGGTGTCTATGTATACAAGATTACCGTGAAATCTGCGTTAACTAATCAGAAAGCTGAAAAATTTGAAAAACTTGTAATACTATAAATAAAAACTATATTTGTTAAAATTTTAACTGAATGAAGAAGATACTTTTATCCATATTGTGTATAATCCCATTAGGAATGTTTGCACAAACAACGGTTGTAAATCCAAATGACACAAGAGTAATCACAACAGGAGTTCCTTTCCTACTCATCACGCCAGATGCAAGAGCAGCAGGTATGGGAGAATTGGGAGTTGCAACATCGCCAGATACATATTCGCAACAATGGAATCCTGCAAAATATGCTTTTGTAAAAGATCAAATTGGAATTGGAATCAGTTACACGCCATACTTAAGTGACTTAGTAAATGACATATTTCTAGGAAATCTTACGTTTTACAACAGAATAAGTGAAAGAAGTGCTTGGTCTGCAAGTATCAAATACTTTAGTTTAGGTGAAATAGAAATCATCACACAACAACAAGCGGACATAGGAAACTTTACACCATTAATTGAAAGACCAAACGAATTGGCTATTGATGCATCATATGCGTTGCGATTAAGCGATCAATTCGCGATGTCGGTTACAGGTCGTTTCTTGCGTTCTGATTTAAAATTACAATCGCAACCAGATACAGAAGCGAACGCTGCAAGCACATTTGCAGTTGACATTGCTGGGTACTATCAATCAGAAGAAGTAGCGTATGACAACTTCAACGGACGTTGGAGAGGTGGATTCAACATTTCAAACTTAGGTCCAAAATTAAAATATGACGACTTAGGTCAAGAAAACTTCTTACCAACGAATTTAAAACTTGGTGGTGGATTTGACTTTATCTTTGATGAATACAACAAATTGGCAGTAAGTGTTGAAGTAAACAAACTATTAGTTCCAACACCTCCAAAACTCGGATTTGTAGATACGAACGACGATGGAAATCAAGATTCGGATGATCCAAACACGCCAAACGTAGATGAAAATGAACCAACAATCATTGTTGCTGGACAAGATGACGAAGTAGGTTTCGTATCGGGAATCTTTCAATCATTTGGTGATGCACCAGATGGTTTCAGTGAAGAACTAAAAGAATTTACATATGCAATAGGAGCAGAATACTGGTACCAAGATTCATTCGCGTTACGTTTAGGATACTTCAACGAAAGTGAAATCAAAGGAGCTAGAAAATTCTTTACGCTTGGAGCAGGATTCAAATACAGCGCAGTTAAAATTGACGTTTCATATTTATTCTCTGCATCAAAAGTAAAAAACCCATTAGAAAACACCTTACGTTTCTCATTAACATTCAACTTAGGAGAAACATACGACGAATTATAAAATTCAAAATAAATAGATTACTAAAACCTTTCAGGGCAACTTGAGAGGTTTTTTGTTTACATGGAAATTAGTATTGAGCTATTAGAATTGAGATGCTTGGCGTAAATAACGGACATAAGTTAAAAGTTAAAAGTTAAGAGTTAAAAGTTAAAAGTGAAAAGTTAAGAGTTAAGAGTTAAAAGTTAAAAGAACAAATGCTAATTAGGTAAGTTTCTAACGAATAACGAAAAAACAAATCAAAAAAAAATTAGAATTGAGTTATTAGAATTGAGTATTGAGAATTAAGTAGTGAGAAAACAAATCAACGAAAAACAAATACACAAACAAGCAATCGAGCATAAGCGAGATCACCCAAAACCCAAAACCAAAACACACCGTTTCATAAATAATCATTATATTTCTAAGCTATTTTGATTTGAGCAAGAAATCAGTCAAGCAGAAAACAAAAATTCACATGCAGGAAATAAAAATTACGACGACACTAACGTGTTATGACAACATAGAGGAACTTCCTCAAAACATACAAAAACTCATGGAAAGTGCGGTAACAGCACGAAAAAAGGCATATGCTCCGTATTCTAAATTTAGAGTTGGCGCGGCATTACTTTTAGAAAATGGAGTGGTGGTTTCTGGAAACAATCAGGAAAATGCGGCATATCCTTCGGGTTTATGCGCGGAACGTGTTGCTATCTATCACGCTGGCGCAGAATATCCAGGTGTTAAAATACTGCAAATTGCTATTACGGCAACTTCGGACAATCATATCAACAAAACACCAATTCCTCCATGTGGATCGTGCAGACAAGCCATTGCGGAATACGAAATGCGTCAAGATGCAGACATTGAAATCTACTTTATGGGCGGCGAAGGAAAAATCATGAAATCAAATTCATTGAAAGATTTATTACCGTTGATTTTTGATAAGTCATATTTGTAAAAGCGTATAATTCTCTCAATTAAACGTCAGTAACTTAAAATTTATAAGTTTTTTAATTTATATTTATTGATTCTTGATAGTAAGTGAATATGCGCTCTGTTATTGTAGTTCTTATTTCATGAAAATAATCAATAGAAAATGAATCTATAAAAAAATCAACAAATTATGGAATGGATAATACTTTCAACTTTAGCTTTTTTAATACTATTTTTATTCACAAACAGAAAACAATCAGGTAATTTCATATTGGCTAGTTTCTTTGGAGTTTTTGGAATCGTATTATTTTTCTTGAAAAAGAAAAAAAGAATACGAAACCATAGAAAATGAAAAAATGGCAGCGTTCAAAAAGAAATATAATTTAAAGAACTAACATTTCATATTCAATGCTACTTTTAAAGTAAACTCAATGATTAAATCTTCAAAATTGAGTCTAAATCCATTTAAAAATAATCTTTCCTTTTCAAAATAACGTCTTCTAAATCGTTTTCGACATAATTATTCATGTTAAAACATAGATAAATGACCTTTACATTTTTCCACTTCTTTTTAAAATAGTATTTTTGTTATTCGTTTTATTGAAAAAACAAACAACAGGAAGTTTATAAACCCTTAAATGGAATTGTTACTTTTTTAAAATAACAAAGCCAACCAATTTGAACTAAATGGAAAAGATCACTAAAGAAATATACCTCAAATGGTATGAGGAGATGTTATTCTGGAGAAAATTTGAAGACAAACTAGCCGCTGTATACATTCAGCAAAAAGTACGTGGATTTCTTCACTTATACAATGGTCAAGAGGCTGTTTTGGCAGGATCATTACATGCAATGGATTTATCGAAAGATAAAATGATTACTGCATACAGAAATCACGTGCAGCCAATTGGAATGGGCGTTGATCCTAAAAAAGTAATGGCAGAATTGTATGGAAAAGCAACAGGAACCTCACAAGGACTTGGTGGATCTATGCACATATTTGCACCAAAACAAGGATTTTACGGTGGACACGGAATTGTTGGTGGACAAATTCCTTTAGGAGCTGGATTGGCTTTTGCTGACAAATACTTCAAAAGAAATGCAGTCACACTTTGTTATATGGGAGATGGCGCAGTACGTCAAGGATCATTACACGAAACTTTCAACATGGCAATGAACTGGAAACTTCCCGTAGTATTCATCTGTGAAAACAATGGATACGCCATGGGAACTTCTGTCGAAAGAACGGCAAACCATACAGATATTTGGAAACTTGGTTTAGGATACGAAATGCCTTGTGGACCCGTTGACGGAATGAATCCTGAGAAAGTAGCAGAAGCAGTAAGCGAAGCTGTAGAAAGAGCAAGACGCGGTGACGGACCCACATTTTTAGAAATGAAAACATACCGTTACAGAGGTCACTCAATGTCAGATGCACAACATTACAGAACAAAAGACGAAGTAGCAGAATACAAAAAAATAGATCCTATTACACAAGTAAAGGAAACATTATTAGAAAATAAATACGCTACGGAAAGTGAAATAGAGGCAATGGATAAGCGAGTAAAGAAATTGGTAAAAGAATGTGAGAAATTCGCAGAAGATTCTCCATATCCAGAAAAAAGCCTCATGTATGACGCAGTATACGAACAAGAAGATTATCCATTTTTACCTCATAAACTATAAAACATGGCAGAAATTATAAACATGCCGAGACTCAGCGACACGATGGAAGAAGGTGTTGTAGCTTCATGGTTAAAAAAAGTAGGTGATAAAATTGTAGAAGGTGACATTCTTGCTGAGATTGAAACTGACAAAGCAACGATGGAGTTTGAATCTTTCCATGAAGGAACACTTTTATACATTGGTGTGCAAGAAGGAGAAACAGCACCAGTTGATACTTTATTAGCTATTATTGGTGACGAAGGAGAAGATGTAGATGCATTGGTAAAAGGTGCTTCGGGAGAAAAGAAAGAAACTAAAGAAGAAACTTCGGAAAATAAATCTGAAGAGAAAACAAAAACTTCTGAAACGAAAACTGAAGAAGCTCCAAAAGCGGAAGCTTCTAAAAGTGTTGAAATGCCAGCAGGCGCAATTGTGGTAACCATGCCAAGATTGAGCGATACGATGGAAGAAGGAACTGTAGCTTCTTGGTTAAAAGAAGTTGGAGATACGATTGAAGAAGGAGACATTCTTGCAGAGATTGAAACAGACAAAGCAACGATGGAGTTTGAATCTTTCCAAGAAGGAACACTATTATACATTGGTGTTCAAGAAGGAGAAACTGCACCAGTTGATAGCATTTTAGCTATTATTGGTGAAAAAGGAACGGATGTTGATACTGTATTAAAAGCGGCAAAATCTAGTGGAAAGTCAAATTCAGCGAAAGCGGAAACCACAACTTCAGAAGACAAGAAAAACGATTCAAAACCAGCAGAGGAAAAGCAAATAGAAGAAAAAACGGAAACGTCAAAAGCTTCTGGGAACGCTTCTTCAGATGGTAGAATCATTGCTTCGCCATTGGCAAAGAAAATTGCGGAAGACAAAGGAATTAATCTTTCGGAAGTAGAAGGAACAGGCGATCACGGACGAATTATAAAACGTGACATCGAAAACTTCACACCAGCGGCAAAAGTAGCTCCAAAAGCAACTTCAGCTCCAGCAGCAGCAAAAGAAACGGCAGTAGTAGCTCCTTTTGTACCAGCAGGAGAAGAAAGCAGCGAAGAAGTGAAAAACTCGCAAATGCGTAAAACCATTGCGCGTCGTTTAGGAGAATCTAAATTTACGGCACCACATTATTACCTTACGGTAGAATTGGACATGGACAACGCAATTGCTTCCCGAAAAACAATCAACGCAATTCCAGATATCAAAGTATCATTCAATGATATGATTGTAAAAGCCTGCGCGATGGCATTACGCAAACATCCGCAAGTAAATACATCTTGGAATGACGCAACAACAACATATAACAAACACATTCACGTAGGTGTCGCAGTGGCAGTTGACGAAGGATTGTTAGTGCCTGTATTGAAATTTGCAGACCAAATGAGTTTAACAACTATTGGAAGTCAAGTGCGAGATTTAGCAGGAAAAGCGAGAAGCAAAAAGATTTCTCCGGCAGAAATGGACGGAAGTACATTTACGATTTCGAACTTAGGAATGTTTGGAATCTTGGAATTCACTTCGATCATAAATCAGCCAAACTCAGCCATTTTATCAATTGGAACTATTGTAGAAAAACCAGTAGTGAAAAACGGTGAAATTGTCGTAGGAAACACAATGAAAGTAACATTAGCGTGCGATCACAGAACTGTGGACGGCGCAACAGGCGCACAATTTCTGCAAACTGTAAAACAGTATATAGAAAATCCTGTGACCATGTTAGCATAAACATATATTACAATATCAAGAGGTTGTCTAAAAAGTTGAAAATTTCGTCAAACCGAACTTGATTCGGTTTCCCATAATCATTGAAAATCAAGATGATGAGGTTCTGAATCAAGTTCAGAATGACGCTTTCTAATATTTTTCAGACAACCTTTTTTGGTTTCAACTCATCATCAATCAAAAAAATAAATCTATGAAACATTTAAAAAATATCCTTGGAATCTGCCTCGTGTCTTTATTTATAACTTCTTGCGGAACAAAAGAAATTGTAATCCAAGCACAAGAAGTAGACGATATTGTCACGTATTTAGCTTCTGACGAATTACTAGGAAGAGATACAGGAAGCGACGGAATTGATAAAGCGGCGACGTATATTGAAAATTACTTTAAGGAAAATAACGTGAAGCCTTATTTTGATAGCTATCGCGATAGTTTTACGGTACAAGGAAAAAATGCGTTCAATGTGATTGGATATATTGAAGGAACTGATCCGAAGTTAAAAAATGAATTTGTCATTATTGGCGCGCATTACGATCACATCGGATTTGCCAAACCAGTAGGAAACGATAGTATTGCAAACGGAGCAAATGATAATGCGGCTGGCGTTGGAACCGTTTTGACGATGGCAAAATACTTCGCGAAAACTAAAAGTAACAAAAGAAGCATCTTATTTACGTTATTCTCTGCGGAAGAAAAAGGCTTGTTAGGTTCAAAACACTTAGCAGAAACTTTAAAAGCGAAAAATATAGATTTGTATTTAATGTTGAATTATGAAATGGTTGGCGTTCCTTTGGTAGGTAAAGATTACACAGCATATGTAACAGGATTTGATAAGTCAAATTTGGCGGAGAAAATGAACGAATACGCAGGAAAGAAGATTGCAGGATTCTTGCCAAAAGCAGGCGAATACAGATTGTTTATGCGATCGGATAACTATGCATTTTTCAAAGAATTTAATGTGCCTTGTCAATCATTTTCAACGTTTGATTTCACAAACTTTGATCATTATCATAAAGTAGGAGACGAATCGGATGCAATGGATTTCAATCATATGGCGAAATTTGTAAATACGTTTCTTCCAGCGGTTAAAAAAGCTGTAAATGCAGAAACTAAGGAGATTAGATTGAATGCGGATACTGAATAAATTTGTTGATTTGTTGATTTGTTGATTTGTCAATTTGGTAATTTGAAGATGGCGTTTTGTAACTGATTTTTGTTTTTTTTAGTAAAGAACATTGAGCAGAGTCGAAATGTGATTTGAAGATTTGTCAATTTGAAGATGAAACTCAGAAATTATCAATTGCAATTGTGTTACACAGAGTGTTATTAAAATGTAATTTATATTCTAGAAGCCGTCAATTCGAGTGATTTTTTGTCAAATTGACGCAGTCGAAATTGACAAAAAATTGTATCGAGAATAACTTCTAATCTAAAATTTTAATTCACTAACGAATTAAACAAAATATATATAAGATGAAAAACATCATCATTACAGGAACAAGTAGAGGAATCGGTTTTGAAATGGTACATCTATTTGCAAATGCAGGGTATAATGTGTTGGCACTTTCTAGAAATGAAAAGCCAATTTCAAACCTAACTTTTGAAAATATAACGTCACTTGCGTTCGATTTAAGCAAGCCAGAAGATTATGCAAAAGTAACGGAGTTTGTAGAAGAAAACTGGGAACAAGTGGATGTGGTGATTCACAATGCAGGCGCGTTACTCAACAAACCTTTTGCAGAAACTACGATGGAAGATTTCGAGTGGATTTATAAAGTAAATGTGTTTGGTGTTGCCGAATTGAGCAGAGTGTTGATTCCGTATATGAAACAAGGAAGTCACGTAGTAACGATTAGTTCAATGGGCGGAATTCAAGGAAGCATGAAATTCCCAGGATTAGCGGCATACAGTTCGTCTAAAGGCGCTGTAATTACGTTGGTAGAATTGCTAGCCGAGGAACACAAAGACGCAGGAATCGCGTTTAATGTATTAGCTTTAGGCGCAGTACAAACCGAAATGCTAGCAGAAGCTTTTCCAGGGTATGAAGCACCATTAACAGCCTTAGAAATGGCGCAATATATTTATGATTTTTCGTTGAATGGGAATACCTTTTATAATGGGAAGATTTTGCAGGTTTCTAGTAGTACGCCTTAGAGTTGTAGCTGTTATTTCAATCGTTTTTTAATGTCCATTCTTTGATGTAGAACTCTAACAATTTCAACAATGTCATCGTCAGTTTTCTTATAAAAGATGAGATGTGATTTAACTTTGGTTACACGGTAATTTTTTCGGGTTTGTGTTGCAGATTTCCCAATGGAAAAATTATCAGCAATAAATGTAATCTCTTCGATGATTAAGCTGTAATATCTATCTGCTTGCTTTTTTGACCATTTATGTAAAGTGTGCATCCAAATAGCATTCAAATCATTAATTGCTTGTTTACTTATTCGGTAGTTGTTGTTCATAAGTATTGGCGATGTAAATTTTTCAAGTTTTCTGTTGGATCAAAGTCGTCAACGAATCCGCTTTGCTCACCAATTTCAAGAGCTTTGATAAGCTCTCTTTCTTTCTTTTCTTCACTTTCTAATAATCGTAAAGCAGACCGAATAACTTCGCTGACTGAGCTATAACGTCCAGATTTCAATTCATCGTTAATAAATTCTTCAAAATGATTTCCCAATGATATTGATGTGTTTTTCCCCATTTTGATTATAAGTTTACTCAAATATACCAAATCTTGGTAACTCAGACAAATTACAAATATTTTACTTTTGTGAAATGGATTCTGAAACGGGAAGGTGTTGCAGGTTTTTAGTAGTATGCCTTAGGGTTTTTTCAAATGCTTAATATTAATTTAAAAATATTAACTAACACTATTTAATCATTCCTATTATTTCAGAATCACTGTTTTGTTCTTGAGTCAAGTAATTAGCAAGTTTTTCTCCTTGATTTTTCATTGTAGGAATGAATGTTTTTAGGAATGGTTTCAAGTGATTCTTAGCTATATCCTTTCTGATTTCTTCACCGAGTATTTCATCATCTTTCTCAGATAATTCTCCAAACTTTACCATGTGACTTTGTCTTTTCGCATGAAATTTTTTATTCATTTTTTTATCCAGAATCATAAGTTCGGCTGAATTTAATATATAATTGAAGGCATAATAAACGGCTTTTATTTTAACAAAATCCGATATTATCAAATCATAATTTAGTGTTTCCAAATATTCTATTGTATCGAAAGAATTTATAAATGGTAATATAGCATACTGAATGACTTTTTTTTCATCAATCTCAGCTAAAAGAATATAGAAATGCTCACGACTAGATCTATTGAATACATTTTTTTTATTTACTATACCAGAAACTATTTTTTTGTATACATTTTTCTTGTTTTTATCGTCTAGTTTAGAAATGTAAGTAGCTGCAAAATACTCTTGCAATGAACGATGTGGAAAGGTATAATCTACACCTTCTCTATTTAGAATTCCAATTGCAACTTGTAAGTCGGTTATAATTTTTGAGTTATCAAATTTTAAATTATTTTTTTTTGATTTTATAAACTCCAGCTTATTTGTAATATAGTTATTTGGAAAAATAAATTTTTCTTCAAAAAAAGATAAAAAAGAAAATAGTTGGAGGACTTCTTCAAATTGCTCTTTTGATAATCCACATATTTTTTCTCTAACGAATGCAAGTTTCGATACACTATCGTGAAGGGAATATAAGGTGTCAAATACTTGATCATAAAAGTCACTTCTCTTTTGTGGAATATCAGAGTATGATTGAAATGTAAGAATAAACATCGATAATAAAAGTGGATTACTTAGATATGCTTGATATGATTCATTTTCACGTTTACTTATTGTTTCAATAATTTTTTCTGTTAATTCATTTTCTTGAACTGGTATTTGTTTTTTTACAAAAGAAGCAATTTCATCTTCCTGCAATTCGGAAACCATGTAGTTCTCAAATAAAGGTAATGTTTCAATATGGGTATGAGGTCTCGATGTTAAAACATAATTATTTTTCGGATACTTTGTTACAAAGGAGTCAATATCTTTTGTAGTCTTTTCTTTGATTTTAGAACTAATTTCATCGTATCCATCTAGAAAAAAAATGAATTGTCCAACACATAGCATCCGATCAATAATAGTATTTGAAAACCCTAACTTTTGAAATTGAAAAATCTCATTAAATATATAATCATTTAATCTTCCATCGTACTCGTTAAGGTAGCGCAATTCTATCTTTATTGGAATTTTGTATTTTTCTTCAAAACAGTTTGTAAATAAGTACTTAATCATTGTACTTTTTCCACTGCCTGCATTTCCAATTAATGTAATATAATTTCTATTCTTAAATAAGTTAGTTGTAGAGTTTGTAGGGATTCGTTTTGAGCTATTAGGTTTACAGATATAGAGCGGTTCATAAAATTCACGCAAAGGCTTTGGTGTTGAGCGATGTAGAATAGTTTTAGACCAATAATTTCTTTTATATTCTTCAACTTGGTATTCAAGTAATCTATTCGAAAAGGTTTGTGTTAACTCATCTCCAATTAGCCCAAATAATTTATCTAATGGTTTTTTGAAAATTTCACTAATTTCTGCTGTATTCATGGATGTTGAATTTGTAATAACTAGTATCAGATAAAGTTATCTCTTTAATTTACAGCTAAAAGTAAAACAAAACTCACACATACACAATGAGGTTTCCCGTAATCCACCCAATTTCTTACCATTTTACCCATTACACTACAGGATTTACGACTTCCGTTAAGGCATATACCCCACAAAAGAACCTTTCAAAGAAGTAAAATAACACTTCGAAGTATTTCAGTGACGTTTATAAATAGTTATGTGCGAGTTTCAAGTCTTAAGTTATAGTAAATATTCGATAATTTATAGCTTCGAAGGCATTCGGTATGGGTTGAAAGTATTAAATTAATGCTTCGAAGGAGTTTTGTTACGCTCATAAATAGTCTTTCAAGGGTTATAATCTTTAAAACATCGCAAATAAGCGTTAACTTAACATTTTTGAATGTGAATATGATACTTCAAAATAGTTCATCGAGGGGAAAAACTATTCGTTTAATGTTTCAAATGAGTTTCGATTGCCCAAAACCCAACATTTCGACTTCGCTCAATGCAGGCAATCTAACAATCTAACATTTCGACTTCGCTCAATGCAGGCAATCTAACGAATCTTTTACATATATTTGTAGTAAGCAACATTTTCAGTACATGAACAGTAAATTGTATCCAAATAAACGTGATCGTTATAGACTCGAGTTTTTGAAAGAAGTCATTCCTGACAATTCAAAAATTTTAGACTTAGGCGAACCAAATCCTTTTTCTGAAATCATGAAAAAAGAAGGGTACACTGTTGAAAATACAAAAGGCGAAGATTTAGATGAAGATTTCTCTTCCGTGCAAAATAGTGATGCAGAAGTAGTCACTGCTTTTGAAGTTTTTGAATACTCAGTCGCACCTTTTAACATATTAAAAGAAATAAAAGCGAAAAAAATAGTGCTCACAGTTCCCTTGCGTTTGTGGTTTGCTAGTGTGTACAGACGTAAAAATAATCAGCGAGATAGACTTTATAATGAGTTTGAAGATTGGCAATTTGATTGGCTTCTTGAAAAATCAGGTTGGGAAATCAAAAAAACTAAAAAGTGGGCAAATCCTGCGCTTCCATCAATTGCGCCACGTCCGTTGTTGCGACATTTAATTCCACGTTATTACGCTGTATATGCAGAACGCAACCCATAATTTATGAACTATTACATGGTCATTCCTGCACACAATGAAGAAGCGTTTATTCAGCAAACGCTCACTTCTATTGTGCAACAAACGTTGCTTCCAAAAAAAGTGGTGGTTGTCAATGATAACTCTTCCGATGCAACAGAACGTATTATTGACGAGTTTACAAATCAGCATGCGTTTATCACGAAAGTAAATACAAATTCGACAGACGAACATTTGCCAGGAAGCAAAGTAATCAACGCGTTTTACAAAGGTTTTGAAACACTTGATGCTGATTTTGATATCATCGTAAAATTGGACGCAGATATCATTTTACCCAACACTTATTTCGAAATAATTTGTGGTCATTTTAAAGATGATTCCACCATTGGTGTAGCTGGCGGTTTGGCGTATATTGAGAAAAACGGCACTTGGATTTATGAAACCATTGCTGATAAAAATCATGTGCGCGGACCTTTTAAAGCCTATCGAAAAGCATGTTTTGAACAAATTGGCGGCTTGCAAAAATCATTAGGTTGGGACACGGCAGATGTACTTTTAGCTCGTTTTTATAACTGGAAAGTTCATGTTGATAAAGCACTCCACGTAAAACATTTAAAACCTACTGGAAACGCTTACAAACAACAAGTTCATAACAAACATGGCGAAGTTTTCTATAAATTAGG
Organism: Kordia antarctica; assembly: GCF_009901525.1. Classification (NCBI taxonomy): domain Bacteria; kingdom Pseudomonadati; phylum Bacteroidota; class Flavobacteriia; order Flavobacteriales; family Flavobacteriaceae; genus Kordia; species Kordia antarctica. The sequence continues at coordinate 2,442,636 of NZ_CP019288.1, read as the reverse complement.
TTATGGATTTTGGATTTCATTAATTTCATCTTTCAAAATTGCACTCAAAAAGAAAAGTTTCTCCGTTTTCATAGGATATATGAACGGTTTTTTCGCTGCAAAGAAATCAAAAATACCTAAAATGGTAACTCCTGCGCAAGCAGATTTCATTCGCACGTACAGACGAACGCAAATGCTGAATAAATTAAAACAGTTCTTCTTCATTAAATAGCATGAGTTCGACATAAAATTTCAGAGTGTTTTTTGTCTTTTCCGCAGTATAGCAGGGATTTTTCGTTAAGAATTTTCGAATCCTTGGAGAAAATTTAGAAAAATTCATGCGGTTTTAGTTTTTCCCTAAAAGAAAAACTAAAAATACCTCTGGAAAAGCGCACTTTCTTTTGTTTCGTTTTCTTTGTGCGAGCAAAGAAAACGAAAATAAAAAAAATGAAAATCAAATACTTAGCACTTATTTTGAAAATATGTTCAAAATTTCATTTGAGTAAACTTATATCGAACTAACGTTAAATAGTACGAAAATTAGCAGGTAGTACTGCTTGTTTTTACAAAAAACTACATTCTTTCATAAAATAACCGTATTTTGCTGTCATTATTACCTTTCAAAAAACCCCAATCACGCAAAAAGAAAATACATGATTAACGCAATTATCATTGAAGATGAAAAATCTTCTATGGAATATTTACAATCTATTTTAAAACGAAATCATCCAAATATTACCATTCTTGGTTGGGCAACAAACGTTGACGATGCTGTAAAGATGATAGAGGCCGAAACGCCAGATATTTTGTTTATGGACATAGAATTACTTGACGGAAGTGGTTTTGATGTATTAGATCGTTTGAAAGGAAACATGACATTTGAGGTGATTTTTACCACAGGTTTTTTAGATTACAAGGAACGCGCAATGGACTATTTTGCGTTCTATTACCTTAACAAACCGATACAAGAAGACGAGATAAAAAAAGTGCTAGATATGTATGTTTTGAAGCGTTCTGCTTTTGATATAAAAAAGTATCAGGCATTTAAAAATCAAATCAAAGCCAAAAATCAGGTTCTTACGATCATTATAAACAAAGAGTATGTTCCTATAAAAATTTCAGACATTTTATATTGTGAAGCTTCCGGAAGTTACACGTTTGTTCACACTGTTCAAGGTGATCAATTTCTCTCCGCTAAAAATCTGAAACGAATTGAAAGTTTTATCGAAGATGATTCTTTTTTCAGAGTACACCGATCGGTATTGGTCAACGCTAAACATGTGAAAGGTGTTACGATTAACGGAGCTGTTCGCATGAGTAACGATGCTGAAATCCTAATTTCTGTTCGAAATAGAAAAAAAGTACTTTCTATGTTTGAATCCTATAAAGGAACGACTTAAAAGTTAATTTTTTAATACAGCTTGTATTGGATTTCCCGTCGCTGCATTTGGAAACGAAATTTGTAATAACGCTGCAATTGTTGGTGCAATATCTGTAATTTCTGTTCGAGCTAAAGTTGCGCCTTGCTGAATTCCATTTCCATAGAATAACAACGGAACGTGTGTATCATAATTAAATCCAGAACCATGTGTTGAACCTGTGCGTCCGTACGAAATGGTGGCAATATCTAATACATAACAAACATCTCCCGAACGTTTTTGACTGAATCCTTTTTGCAATGCCGCTGCAATTCCAGTAGTAAATTCACTACTTGTCAAGGTTGTACGTGTATACACTTTTGCAACTTTATCATACGCTAACAATTTTTGTTTCAATCCATTTTCAATAGCTGTTGCTGAAAGGTTTAAACGTTTTATTTCTGTATGATTTAAAAAGATTTGGTTATTAGAAATTTCTTCAATCAATTCTTTACTTCCGTAGGTTGTGTTTAAGAAATCAATTAAATAATCTTCTAATTCTGAAGTCTTGAAATATCCAGCCGGAATCTTCATGCTTTGCAAATACGTTGGCACATGAACTGCCGCGTGATCTGCGGTTAAGAAAATAGTATAATTTCCTTTTCCAACTTGCTCATCTAATGCAGCAAACAAACGCTCAATATCTTTATCCAAACGAATATAGGTATCTTGAATTTCTTTAGAATTTACTCCAAATGTATGTCCAACATAATCTGTACTTGAGTAACTTACGGCTAAGAAATCGGTATCAGTATCTTGTCCTAATTGTTCTCCTTTAATAGCTGCGATAGCAAAATCAGTTGTTAAGCTGTTTCCATAAGCAGTTGCTTTCAAAATATCAAATCCGCCATTCTTATCTTTTAACGCTGGCAAATCATAAGGGAAAAGTGAATTCTTTTTTCCTCTAAATGTTCCTTCAAAAATGTTTCCATCAGGACCACTTTCTGTATATGTACTAATATCATACAACGTATTCCAAGGTTTCATATATTTTTCAGCTTCATCAGCAGCATTAAATTCTTGTACCCAAGTTGGCAATGTATTTAGGTAATATGTACTTGTAATCCAGTTTCCTTTATCTTTTCCATAAAACCAATATGCACCATTTGCGGCATGACCAGCGGGCAAAATAGCACCTCTATCCTTAATTGCAATTCCAATTACTTTTCCGCGTTGTTGTGTTGCCAAACGCAATTGATCTGTGATCGTTGTCGTTAGCATTCTGTGTGGCGACATTTTCCCTTCATACTTTCCTTCAACACCAACAGAAGTATAATTTTCATCTGAAGTACAATACACTTCATCTTTTATAAACTTATCATACCAATTATTTCCTATAATTCCATGATTTTCTGGCGTTGTTCCTGTGTATACGGAAGCATGACCAGGTCCGGTATACGTTGGTATATAATTATAGTGATTGTTCTTGCAATTATAACCACCATTTAGCATGCGTTTAAATCCACCTTCACTATATTTAGCGTCAAACTGT